>NZ_JALQDB010000016.1:0-209801 GCF_023631465.1 Caballeronia sp. GAWG1-1 | reverse complement strand
CCCCCCCCCCCCCCCCCCCCCCCCCCCCCCCCCCCCCCCCCCCCCCCCCCCCCCCCCCCCCCCCCCCCCCCCGCCCGGTTCGCGATGCCCTCGCGCATTTCGCGCTGGTGCAGTATCGATGGCAACGCAGAAGGCCGGATGTCGCGACGCAGATCGAGCATCTCGGCCGTTTGGCCGAGCGCATGCAGCGTGCGCGCGAGCGTCATCATGAGCGTGCGAACGCGCGTGTGTCCGAGCTTGCGGCGCGCTTGCAGGTGCTGAGTCCGCAGCGCACGTTCGAGCGCGGTTACGCCGCCCTGATCGATACCCAAACCGGCCGTGCGCTGCGCGCGCCGGACGCACTCAAGCCGAAGCGTCCGATGACCGTGCATCTCGCGGAAGGCTCCGCCGATGTCCTTCTCGCCGATGTCCAGCCGCGTTTGTCCGACGAATTCTGACGGCCTCGACACCGGCCTTTTGACGAAGCCGCCAAGTGCCGCAGGAGCACTTTTGACGCTGCAATCAAGCTTTGGAAAGCAATCTTGCTCATAAAGGCAGGCGGTTTGCGGGGTTATCCCAAGTCGCCTACAATCCATTGCTCCAGCGCTTCACTCCCCACAGTCCCTACAAATCACATAGAAAAGGAAGCTGCAATCATGGAACATACCCTCCCGCCGTTGCCGTTCGACAAGAACGCGCTTGCTCCGCACATGTCGGAAGAAACGCTCGAGTATCACTATGGCAAGCATCACCAGACCTATGTGACGAACCTCAACAAGCTGATTCCGGGCACCGAATTCGAGAACCTTTCGCTCGAAGAGATCGTGAAGAAGTCGTCGGGCGGCGTGTTCAACAACTCGGCGCAAGTCTGGAATCACACGTTCTTCTGGAACAGCCTGTCGCCGAACGGCGGCGGCGCACCGACGGGCGCGCTGGCTGACGCGATCAACGCCAAGTACGGCTCGTTCGACAAGTTCAAGGAAGAGTTCGCCAAGGTCGCGACCGGCACGTTCGGTTCGGGCTGGACGTGGCTCGTGAAGAAGACGGACGGCTCGCTCGATATCGTCTCCACCAGCAACGCCGCCACGCCGCTCACGACGGATGCCAAGCCGCTCGTGACCATCGACGTGTGGGAACATGCTTACTACATCGATTACCGCAATGCGCGTCCGAAGTTCATCGAAGCGTATTGGAACATCGTAAATTGGGACTTCGCTTCGAAGAATTTCGGGGCTTAAGGCTTACGGTTTGCGCCGATCCCGCATCGTCGTTCGCGATGTCGGATCGAACGAAAAAGCCCTCTGCGGAGGGCTTTTTTGCATGGCGAGGAACGTTCGCGCGTCTTCGGTTTCTGCGTCTTGCCGCCGGGAAATCTAGAATGTCGCTTTGATCGGCCGTGCCGCATCGCTTGGGTCGGCCCTCACGCGTGATATCACGATGAAACGCTTTCTCGCCCTCTGTCTCGCCGCGTGGTCCGCTGCGGCGCTTTTATATTTCGGACGCCATTCCACGGCGTTGATCGTGCTGTCCGGCGTGCTCGCGCTTGCAGGGTTCGATATCGTCAAGCCCGACGCCGAGCGCCGGTCGTAATCCCGCGATTCAGCGTCGCCGCGGCACCGCTTCCCAGTTGATATCGACGCATAGCACCTGCAAGCCATACGGCGTCTGCGCGGCGATGGATGCCGTCACGCAAAGATGCGCCTCGTTGATGGATAGATACGGCGCGGTCAACTGCACGCGTCCTGGCGCGCGCAAAGCCTCGATGAAATACGGCCGACGCTCCCAGCTCGCGCCTTCCGAGTGCAGCAGCGGACTGAAACGCTTCGCGCGCTGCGATGTACGCACGACCGGCACGACGTTATCACCGATCTGCCGGCCTTCCTGATCGAGCAGAAAACAGCGCGCCGTATCGACCAGTTGCAGCAGCTCGCTCGTCGCGGCGGCCAGCGTTTCGCCTTCCATCAGCTTGACTGCCGCGCGTTCGAGGCCGCTCACGTAGGGTTCGAGACGCGCGGCTTGCGCCCGGTCGCGCGCACCCACGCGTTCGCGCGACGCAGCCGACAACGCATCCATCACGCCCGCGGCGACTTGCGGATGCACGGCATCGACGCTCGGCTGCGCGAAGTACGCGCCCTGCACGAAATCGACATTGCATTCGAGCGCGATCAGCGCGTCACGCTCGGTCGCGAGGCCGCCCATCAACACGAGTTGCCCGGATTCATGCAGCAGCGATACAAGCCGGGGCAACACGCGCTCGATATGCGAATGCTCGGTCGCCTGCTGGAGAATGCAGCGGTCGAGCGTCACGATGTCAGGCCGTAACTGCCACACGCGATCGATATTCGAATGCTTTACGCCGAAGCCATCCAGCGCGATCAGAAACCCCGACTTGCGCATGGAGTCGATGATTTCGGTGAAGCGCGTCGTCTCGCCGCCCGCCTGTTCGGGCACTTCCAGCACCACGCGCTGCGGCGGCAAGCCGATGTCCTTCAACGCGGCGAGGAGCGCGTCGCCGTAGCTCGTGTCCATCAGCGCGGCGGGGTGGAGGCTCAGAAAGAGCCATTCGTCGTGGCTGTCGAACGCGTTGAAGTTGCCCAGATGAAGGGACTCGGCCAATCGTCCCAGTTCCAGAAGATCGCCGCGCCGTGCCGCCTGGGTGAACACTTCGTGTGACGGTACATGACGATGTGTCTCGTCCCGTGCACGCAAGGACGCGTGATAGCCGATCGCACGCCGATGCGACACCGAGAACACCGGCTGAAACACGCTGAACACGGTGTACTCGCCGTACAGCACGGTGCGACGCGAGCCGTCATCGCCCGCGACGGGACGCGGCGACTGGAAGCGGGGTGGATCGATGTCAACCATGCTCATGGTGTCGAGGGCCGGGCAATTTACTTAATGAGACAGTTTACAAGATCGGGCACATCACGTTCGAGCAAAAAGCGTGCGAATTCAATGTGCAAGCGGGGGAGCGCGATTAATCGGCGCGCTTTTGTGTGTACATTGGCTCGGCGCACGGCCGGACGGTAATGCACGATGCGGCGGCATGCCGCTTGAAGGTCGTGTAGCGGTGCTGTCCGCACTCTGTCGGTGCGAAACGCACAATCGGATGGCGCGGCGAAAATTTTCGGCCGAGCCGACGAAACCCGGCTTCAGTTCGCCTCGGAAGGATCTGTCTTTCGCTTCGTCGAGCGCACTTCCGGCGCAAGCTGCCCGAAGATCCACGCCGTTGCCGCCGTGATGATGCCCACGCAAAGGAAGGTTGCGTGGAACGCGGGCAGCGAATTGGTTTCCGTCACGCGCGGGAGGATGCCGGTGAAGGTGGCGAGGATCGCGCCGGCAATGGTCACGCCAAGGCTCATCGACAGCATCTGCACGAGCGAAAACAGACTATTGCCGCTGCTCGCGCCGCCGGTGCCGAGGTCTTTCAACGTGAGCGTGTTCATGGCGGTGAACTGCATCGAGTTGACGCCGCCGAAGATCGCCAGTTGCACGAGACGCAGCCAAAGCGGCTGATGTTCGCTCGTGAGTCCGAAGCTCGCCATCATCAGCCCGACGAGCACGGTGTTCACGACCAGCACGCGCCGATAACCATGCTTTTCGATCAGCCGCGTCACGAGCCGCTTGCACAGCATGCCGGCCGCGGCGACCGGCAGCATCATCATGCCCGCCTGAAACGGCGTATAGCCGAGGCTCACCTGCAAGAGCAGCGGGATCAGATAAGGCATCGCGCCGCTGCCGATGCGCGCGAAGAGATTGCCGAGCAGGCCGACGCTGAACGTGTGGATCTTGAACAGATCGAGCGAGAAGATGGGTTGCGCGGCGCGCGTTGCATGCAAACCATAGGCGACGAAGCATCCGAGGCTCAACACCAGCAACACGATGACGATGGCATGCGGCAGACCGAGATCGGCCAGGCCATCGAGCGAGATCGTCAGCGCGACCATGCCGACGGCGAGCAGCAGATAGCCGGCAAGATCGAAGGGCGCGGTGGCGGGATTGCGGCTATCGGGCAAGAACATCTTGGTCGCGATGCAGCCCACCACACCCACCGGCACGTTGATGAGGAAAATCCAGTGCCACGACGCGATCTGCACGAGCCAGCCGCCGAGCGTTGGCCCGATGAGTGGCCCGATAAGCCCCGGAATCGCGACGAACGCGAGCGCCGACAAATAGCGTTCGGCGGGAAACACGCGCAACACGGCCAGACGTCCGACTGGCAACAGCATCGCGCCGCCGATGCCTTGCACGACGCGGAACGCGACCAGCGCCGTCAGCGACTGCGCGTTGGCGCACAAGAGCGAGCCGATGGTGAACACGAGAATCGCGCTGAAGAACACGCGCTTCGTGCCGAGCTTGTCGGCGAGCCAGCCGGACACGGGGATCATCATCGCCATCGTGAGCGAATAGCCGATCACGACGCCTTGCATGCGCAGCGGCGCTTCGCCGAGACTTTTCGCCATCGCGGGCAAGGCCGTGTTGACGATGGTCGAGTCGAGCGTCTGCATGAAGAAGCCCGTGGCGACGAGCCACAGCATGACGGTGAGTGAGCGTTCCGAAGGCGGCGTGGCGGCGATGTCGGTCATGGGCGCGTCGGCGCGTGAGTCACTTGCGCAACTCGGCGACGAAGTCGTAGTAGTCGTTGCGGCAGTAGGTATCGGTGAGTTCGATCGCGCGTTGATCAGCGGTATAGCCTACGCGCGTGATGAGCAAAAGCGCGTCGTGCGGCGCGATGCCCATTTGCTGCGCGATCTCCGCGCTCGCGTTCACCGCGCGAAAGTGCTGCAGCGCGCGCACGATCGAGAGGCCGCGCGTGTCGAGATAACTGTAGAGCGAGTCGCCGATGACCAACGGATCGGGAATGAGCGAGGCCGGAAACGTGGAGTTTTCGACCGCCATGACGATGTCGTCGGCGAGACGCAGGCGCTTAAGGCGTGTGACGGCGGCGGCGGGCGAGAGGCCGAGTTGAATGACTTCGTCGCGATTGGCGGGCTCGATCTTGCGCGAGAGCCATTGCGAGCTCGGCGTAAAACCTCGGCGGCGTAGCATCTCCGAGAAGCTCGACAGACGCGAGAGCGGATCTTCGTAGCGCGGCGTGATAAAGCTGCCCGCGCCTTGTTCACGGCGAATCAGCCCTTGTTCGACGAGCAACGCGATGGCTTTCCTCGATGTGATCCGCGAGACGCCCAGCGCTTCGGACAGCACACGCTCGGAGGGCAGGGCTTCGCCTGCGTTCCAGCGATTGTCGTGGATGGCGTTGGCGAGCTTGCGTGCGAGTTGCAGATAGAGCGGAGTGTCGCTGTCCGGGTCCGGGCGCAGGTCACGCCAGCGGTCTTCCGAGGTCTGGTTCATAAAGCGGACGCTTGTGGGCCGAGCGGTGATTTTAAGGCAAAGGTGTGCGGATCGTTCGGGGGTTTTTGATGAGCGGCGCGATGGCTCGGCGGCTGGCCTCTAGCGGCGATCGATTCGAGACTTACTCCCTGACGCGGGTGGCGACTTTTACGGTGTCCCTGCGAAAAATAGACAGAGGCAAATCCTCGCCGTGAACTTCTTATTAGATAGACTGACCTGTCAACTGTGGTTGACGGTTTGTGAACCATGGATTACGATGACTTCCAGGCTTAACATTCGGACCACGGAGCTTTTTGACGACTGGTTCGTTGCATTGAAGGACCGCATCGCAAAACGCCGAATTCAAGCTCGTATCGACCGACTCGCGTCGGGCAATCCAGGCGACACTAACTCGGCCGGCTCACCGGTGATTGAAATGCGGATCGATCATGGACCAGGCTATCGTGTTTATTACGTTAATCGTGGAGACGTGTTGGTGATCCTGCTATGTGGGGGCGATAAGTCGACTCAAGACAGAGACATCAAGTCCGCACACGCCATGCTGCCTCACCTTGACATGGAGTAATCAATGACCCCAACCAAGATCAAAACTCGTCCCTGGGACTCGGTCGAGCACCTTAAGACCGAGGAGGACCTTGCTGAGTATTTCGATGCATGTCTTCAAGAAGGCGGCGACGATTCCGCGTTTATTGCACACGCGCTTGGCGTGATTGCGCGAGCGCGCGGCATGGCGCAGTTGGCGCGCGATACAGGCATCAGCCGCGAAGGGCTTTACAAAGCGCTATCGGAAGACGGCAACCCCAGCTTCGCAACCATCCTCAAAGTAGTCAAAGCGCTCGGCCTGCAATTGCATGGCTCGAAAGCCGGCGCCTGATCAACTCACGCCGTCGCGGGCCCACCCAGACCGCGCCCGCCACGCATATAAAGCGCCACCGACAAGCCCACCGCCAACGCCGCAGCCAGCGCGGCAAACAAGAACACCGACCCGTATCCAAACTCGCCAGCGACATAACCCGCCAAAGGCCCGGTCAATCCCAGCGACAAGTCCAGAAACACCGAGTAGGCCGACAACGCCGCGCCGCGCGAAGCCGGCGGCACGAGTCCGACCGCCTCGACGCCCAGCGCCGGAAACACGAGCGCGAAGCCGAAGCCGGTCAACGCAGCGCCTGCCAGCGCGAATGTCGGCTCGGCTGCGAGCCATAGCATCAGCAAGCCCGCGCATTCGAAACAGAACGAGACGATCGCCACACGGAAGCCGCCATACACCTTGATCGTGTTGGCGAACAAAAGCCGCGCGCCGACGAACGTCGTGCCGAACACCGTGAGCGAGAGCGCCGCGTGCGGCCAGTTGTGCGCGGCATAGAAGAGGGTGATGAAAGTCGCAATGGAACCGAAGCCCGCCGAACCCAGCGCGAGCCCGATCCCGTGCGGCAGCACGCGGAAGAACACGCTGCGGTACGACATGCGCTCGCCATGCACCACCGGCACGCTTTCCATGCGCTTCGCGAGCCAGTAACCGAGGCCGCCCAGCGCGATCACGATGAGCGCAAGCGCGGAAAAGCCCAGCGAATTGTTGATCGCCACGCCGAGCGGCGCGCCGATGGCCAGCGCGCCGTATGTCGCAATACCGTTCCACGAAATCACTTTCGCGTTGTGCGAGACGCCCACGCGGCCGATTCCCCACGTGATCGATCCCGTGCCGACGAGACTTTCGCCGACTCCGAGCACGAGCCGCGCGATCACCAGCAGCACGAGACTCACCGCATGCCACTGCGTCGCGAGCGCGGAGGTCAGGAGCATTGCGCCGCTGATCGCGCAGGCCACGAGACCGTAGAGCACGGTTTGCTTGGGGCCGGCGGTATCGGCTGAACGACCGGCGAGCGGCCGCGACAATAGGGTGGCGAAGTACTGAACGCTGATCGCGGCGCCCGCCATCACCGAGCCGTAGCCGAGATCCGTATGCACGAAGCCGGGCAAGACCGCCAGCGGGATGCCGATGGTCAGATAGCAAAGGAACGTGTACACGACGACCGACACGATTCGAAGCGTGACGGCGAAGTCGCCTTGCGGCGCGGTGGCGGGTTGGGTGGACATAGAAAGGCGCGGGTTACTACGGGGTTGATTTCGACGCGAAAGCGTGATTGTCACATAGCTTGCGACCCGATGTCGCGCCAGTTTTGTAACCACGTGGTCCAAATTGCCTGTCCGAACGGTCGGGCGGCATGTCGGGAAGCCGCGCTGCATAAGGGTTTCACGACTTATCGCGATGGGAGTATGTCGTACATGCAATGTCGCCTATGGGTTCCGGATTTTGGCGGTGATAGCTTTCGAATCATCGAAGCGCTAGGAGTAATCCGAGAAAGCGCCGGAACCATCCGAAGCCACCGGCTGCGCACTCCGCGCAACCAGCAAAAAGAATCATCGAAGCCCCGCGAGACAGAATTTCATGACCCAGCCGATCCGCTTTTACCATCGCAATGCGATCCGCGAAGTAAGCGGCGCGTCGACCACGCGCACCGTCCTGCAATACCTGCGCGAAGACGCGCGCTGCACCGGCACCAAGGAAGGTTGCGCCGAAGGGGATTGCGGCGCGTGCACGGTCGTCATCGGTGAACCGGACGGCGCGGGCGGCGTCGCGTTCAAGGCGGTCAACGCGTGCGTGCAGTTTCTGCCGACGCTCGACGGCCGGGCGCTCTTCACTGTCGAAGACTTGCGCCAGCCGGATGGTTCGCTGCATCCGGTGCAGCAGGCGCTCGTCGATTGTCACGGTTCGCAGTGCGGGTTCTGCACGCCCGGCTTTGCCATGTCGATGTTCGCGCTCTACGAAAAGCATGGTCATGCAACGCAAGGCTGTGCGCAGGCTTGCGACAAAACGCGGCCGTCGCGCCAGGAGATCAGCAACGCGCTGACCGGCAATCTGTGCCGCTGCACAGGGTATCGGCCGATCATCGAGGCTGCCGAGCAGATGTTCGATCACGCGCCGCTCGCGCCGTTGAACGTCGAGGCGCTGGCGCGTTCGCTCGACGGCATCTCGCGTGACGACACTTTCCACTACGAGCACGCGGGCCGCCAGTTCGACGCACCGCGCACCGTCGACGCGCTCGCGCAACTCAGAGCCGAAAAGCCCACGGCGCGCATTCTCGCGGGCAGCACGGACGTCGGCTTGTGGGTGACGAAGCAGTTGCGCGATCTCGGCGACATCGTCTATGTCGGACAGATCGAGGCGCTCAAGCATGTCGAGACGACCGAGGAGTGGATCGAGATCGGCGCGGGCGTGTCGGTCGAGCGCGCGTATGCCGAACTCGTGAAGACATATCCCGAACTCGAAGAGACGCGTCAGCGCTTCGCCTCGCTGCCCATCCGCAATGCGGGCACGCTCGGCGGCAACGTCGCCAACGGCTCGCCCATCGGCGATTCGATGCCCGGTCTCATCGCGTTGAACGCACGCGTCGTGTTGATGAGCGTCGATGGCCCGCGCGAGATGCCGCTCGAAAATCTCTACATTGCATATCAAAAGAAGGACATGGCGGAGAACGAGTTCGTCGCCGCCATCCGCGTGCCGACGCGCGGCGGCCAGCGCGCGAAGCTGCAATTTCGCGCCTATAAGCTCTCGAAGCGCTTCGATTCGGACATTTCCGCCGTGTATGCCGCGTTCTCGTTTATCGCGGATGGCGACACGATCCGCGAGCCGCGTCTCGTCTTCGGCGGCATGGCCGCGACGCCCAAGCGCGCCACGCACGCCGAAAGCGTGCTCGCCGACGCGCACTGGCACGAAGCCACCGCGCAGGCCGCGATGCTAGCGCTCGGCAAGGACTACGCGCCGCTCACCGACATGCGCGCGAGCAGCGACTATCGGCTGGATACCGCGAAGAGCGTGCTGTATCGATTCTGGCTGGAGACGCGTCCTCACAATCCGATGCCCAAGTCGAAGCTGGATGTGCGTGCAATCGAACTCGTCGAAGTGAAGTAAGGAGCCGATAAGAACATGAACCAACAAGCCGAAGCCTTTCTCGCCGAAGCCCAGTCGCTCGCCAACGAAGCCGACGATTTCAAGCAGGTCCACGTTTCGCGTCCGCACGAGTCGGCGCATTTGCATGTGAGCGGGCGCGCGAGCTATACGGATGACATTCCCGTCGTCGCGGGCACGCTGCACGCCGCGCTCGGCATGAGTCCGAAGGCGCACGCGAAGATCGTGTCGATGAACTTCGGCGCCGTGCGCGCCACGCCCGGCGTCGTCGCCGTCTTCACCGCCGAGGACATCCCGGGCGTGAACGACTGCGGCCCGATCATCCACGACGATCCGGTGCTCGCGCCCGGTATCGTGCAATACGTCGGGCAGCCGATGTTCATCGTCGTCGCGACGTCGCACGATACGGCGCGGCTCGCGGCGCGTCGCGCGAACATCGAATACGAGGAATTGCCGGCCGTGCTGACCGCCGAAGACGCGCGCAAAGCCGAATCCTACGTGCTGAATCCGCTCAAGCTCTCGCGCGGCGATGCAGCGAGCCGTCTGCAAAAGGCCGCGCATCACGAACGCGGCGCGATGAAGCTCGGCGGTCAGGAACAGTTCTATCTCGAAGGACAGATCGCGTATGCCGTGCCGAAGGACGACGACGGCATGCACGTGTACTGCTCGACGCAGCATCCGACCGAAATGCAGCATCTGGTGGCGCACGTGCTTGGCGTGCATTCGCACAACGTGCTGGTCGAATGCCGGCGCATGGGCGGCGGCTTTGGCGGCAAGGAATCGCAGTCGGGCATTTTCGCGTGCTGCGCCTCGCTTGCCGCGTGGAAGCTCTTGTGCCCGGTGAAGCTGCGTCCGGACCGCGACGACGACATGATGATCACCGGCAAGCGCCATGACTTCCAGTACGACTTCGAAGTCGGCTACGACGATCGCGGCGTGATCGACGGCGTCGCGCTCGACATGACATCGCGTTGCGGTTTCTCGGCGGACCTTTCCGGCCCGGTGATGACGCGCGCGGTCTGCCACTTCGACAATGCGTACTGGCTCGCGGACGTGAAGATCGAAGGCTATTGCGGCAAGACCAACACGCAGTCGAACACCGCGTTTCGCGGCTTCGGCGGGCCGCAGGGCGCGTTCGCCATCGAGTACATCATGGACAACATCGCGCGGTCGGTCGGTCGCGATTCGCTGGATGTGCGCTTCGACAATCTGTACGGCAAAACGGAAAACAACAAGACGCCTTACGGACAAACCGTCGAAGACAACGTGCTGCAGGAGTTGATTGGTGAGCTGGCCGAGTCGAGCGAGTATCGGCGTCGCCGCGAAGCCGTGCGCGAGTTCAATGCGAACAACGAGATCCTGAAGAAAGGGCTGGCGCTGACGCCGGTGAAGTTCGGCATCGCGTTCAACGTGACGCACTTCAATCAGGCCGGCGCGCTGGTTCATATCTATACCGATGGCTCGATGCTCGTGAACCACGGCGGCACCGAGATGGGCCAGGGTTTGAACACGAAAGTCGCGCAGGTGGTCGCGCATGAGCTCGGCGTGGATTTCGGCCGCGTGCGCGTGACGGCGACCGACACGAGCAAGGTGGCGAATACATCGGCGACGGCGGCTTCCACCGGCACCGATCTGAACGGCAAGGCCGCGCAGGACGCCGCGCGTCAACTGCGCGAGCGGCTCGCGAAATTCGCGGCGGAAAAGTTCGGTGGCGGCAAGGTGGAAGCGTCGCAAGTGCGCTTTGCGAACGACCGCGTGATCGTCGGGGAAGATGTCATTCCGTTCGGCGAGATCGTGCAGAAGGCCTACCTCGCGCGCGTGCAGTTGTGGTCCGACGGCTTTTACGCCACGCCCAAGCTCTACTGGGATCAGGCGACCATGCAGGGCCGTCCGTTCTTCTACTACTCGTATGGCGCGGCGGTCGCGGAAGTGGTGATCGACACGCTCACGGGCGAAATGCGCGTGCTGCGCGCGGATGCCTTGCACGACGTGGGCGCGTCGCTGAATCCGGCGCTCGATATTGGCCAGGTCGAAGGCGCGTTCGTGCAGGGCATGGGCTGGCTCACGACCGAGGAACTCTGGTGGAATCAGAACGGCAAGCTGATGACGCACGCGCCGTCCACCTACAAGATTCCGACGATCAACGACATGCCGCCTGATTTTCGCGTGTCGCTCTTCAAGAACCGCAACGCGGAAGACAGCATTCATCGCTCGAAGGCGGTGGGCGAGCCGCCGTTGCTGCTGCCGTTTTCGGTGTTCTTTGCGATTCGCGACGCCGTATCCGCCGTGGGCGATCACAAGGTGAATCCGCCGCTGAACGCGCCCGCGACCGCCGAAGAAATTCTTAAGGCAGTGAACGCGGTGAGGAGCGCACGGACATGATGCATATCGTTCTGTTCGGCGCGGGTCACGTCGGCCACGCGCTCGTGAAAGTGCTCGGCACGCTGCCGTGCGTCGTCCAATGGGTCGACGCGCGCGACGAACTTTTCCCCGACGAAGTCCCCGCGAACGTGCAGGTCGAAGCCACGGATCTGCCCGACGCCATCGTCGATGAAGCGCCGGCGGGCGCGTATTTCATCGTGATGACGCACGATCACTCGCTCGACTTTTCGTTGACGCAGCGGATCATGCGCCGCGAGGACTTTGCGTACTTCGGCCTCATCGGCTCGAAGACCAAGCGCGTGAAGTTCGAGCGGCGCCTGATGGAGCGCGGGCTTTCGGCGGAGCGTCTGCCGGAAATCACGTGTCCGATCGGCGTCGAGGGAATCGTCGATAAAGCGCCGGGTTCGATCGCGCTGGCGGTGGCGGCGCAGTTGCTGCGCGTGAGGGAAATGACGGCGCGGCTCGGTTTGCCGGCGCTCAAGGCGGCGCGGTTGGCCGCCTGAAAACGCGGATTCAGCTCAGGCCGTTCGTCTGCCGGAAACGACCCGGCGCCACGCCGTACAACTCCTTGAATCGCTTCGAGAAAGCCGCCTCGGACTGATAGCCCACGTCCGCGGCGACATCCGCGACGCTTTTCCTCGTGTGCATGAGCATGGTGCTCGCAAGCTGCATGCGAACGTGGCTCAGCAACGCGAGCGGCGAGCTGTCCGAATGCGCCGAGAACGCGCGCATGAAGGTGGCGCGCGACATCGCCGCTTCCTTCGCCAGCATTTCGAGCGTCCACGGATCGGCAGGCCGTTCGAGCATGGCGATCACCGCCGCGCCCAGACGCCGGTTCGCCAGCAAGCCCAGCACGCCCGCGAGTGACGGCTGCTCGGTGAGCCATGCACGCAGCACCATCGTGAAAAGCGCGGTGGAGAGCGCCGTGACGATCGACGGCGCGCCGGGCTGCGCTTCCTCCGCCTCGCGCCGCATCGCCGCGACGAGCGGCCCGAGATAGGGCGCCGATGCATTCGTGAACGACACGTGCACGAAGTCGGGCAACACGTCGATGAGAAGGGCGCGCGGCGCATACAGAAAGCGTCCGCACAACAAATCCAGCGCCGCTTCCCGACCGTCCACATTGGTCCGCACCGTGATGGCGCCGTTATCGCGCGAAGTCATGGCGCCGATTTTCTCGCTGGCATCGACGGGACCGACGCTCACCACGTGCGCATCGGCGCGCGGCAGCATGAAGATATCGCCCGCGTTCAACGCGACGCTCGCATGTCCCTTGCGCTCTACCGTGCACGCACCTTCCAGCACGACGTGATAGAGCGCCTCACCTGGCGCACCCGGCGCGTGGTCGAGTTCGAGCGGCCCGGCAAGCAGGCAGCGGAGATCGAGCGCACCGGAAAGGCGCGCAAGCTGAATGAGTCGATCGAGGGCGTCCATGCGCGAAAGAATAGTTCTTGTTTCGCCGATGGTAGCGGAGATGCGCCCGCGCCGTCACTACTTGGCGGCGAGGCTCAGCAGTTCTTCGATGCTTGCATTTTTCTTGCGCCCGGTAAGCGTCTCGGAGACGCTCGCGATCATTTCGCGCAGCCATGCGACGTCTGTCGGCTGATCGGGTTGCGGCAGCGAGAGCTGATAGCACTTGATGCGCGGAAACGGCACCGGCGAATCGAGCACCGCAAGCGGCAGCATGGACGCGTAATGCTGCGCGAAACGGCGCGGTGCGGTAAAGATCAGATCGGATTGCAGCAGCACTTGCGGCACGAGTCCGAAATACGGAATGGTCGCGACGATGCGCCGCTTCACGCCCGCGCGCGCCAGGCCGATATCGATCGGATGCCGCTTCGCTCCGCTATAAGGCGTCGGCGCGAGATGCGCGGCGAGTGCGTAGCGCTCGACCGTGAGCGGCTCGCGCGCGAGCGGATGGTTCGCGCGCATCAGGCAGACGAATACGTCGGCGAAAAGGTCCTGCTTTTCGAAGCGCGGCTCGGGCTTGGTCCAGTTGGCCATCATCACGTCGATCTCGCCTTCGTCGAGCGCGCGTTCGTGATCGCGCATCGGATTGAGCGATTCGATTTCGAGCCGCGCGTTGGGCGCTGCATCGCGGAAGGCGGCGACGAGCGTCGGCATGAAGAAATCGTTCAGATAATCCGGCGCGGCAAGGCGAAAAGTGCGACGCGAACTCGCGGGATCGAATTCGCCGTGCGGTGTCGCGACGAATTCGACTTCGCGCAAAGCGCGCTGCGCCGGCGCAAGCAGCGATTCGCCGTACTCGGTCGGCACCATTCCCTGCTTGCCGCGCACGAGAATAGGGTCGTTGAGAATCTCGCGGAGCCGCCGCAGCGCGGTGCTGATGGCCGGCTGTGTCTGGTTCAGCCGCTGCGCGGTCTGCGTCACGCTGCGCTCCAGAAGCAGCGTGCGCAAGACGCGGATGAGCCAGATATCGAGTGAGTCGGCGGGATCGTTCATGGGCGAAGCTGCGGTTTGAAGACGGACACGGCGGCTGATCGCAACGAACGCGGAATGCCGGAGCGTGCGTTTGCGCGCCCCGATGCATCACCGTTCACAAAATAGTCACGCAGCTAACCCGAGGTTAAACGCTTTCCGCTTTTTAACGCCATAGCGCACGCGCTATGCGTGGCATCAGCCGCCGAGCCGCGAAGCGTCAGCTGAAGTCCGCGTCTCGCGGCGCGACCGGCAGCGCGCTGATGCGCTTCACTTCGGCGCCATCGAGCCAGTTCGGCGAGCGCGCGACGTAAAGCACCATCGGCAGGGTGTCTTCGCCCCAGAAGAGCTGGTCGTTGACGACGAACGTCGGCACGCCAAAGACGCCCATCGCGACGGCGCGGTCGGTGTTCTCGCGCAGCTTCGCCTTGATGTCTTCGTCTTCGACGCGCGTTTCCGCTTCGGGCATGCCGACCCGCTCGCACAAGCCGCGAAAGCCTTCTGGCGTCGACGGATCGCGTCCTTCGCGCCAGATATAGCGGAAGATTTCGCGCACGCAGACGAGATCGCCATTTGCGATTACCGCGAGCCGCAGCGCCTTGAGCGGATCGAACGGATGCGCGGGCGGCATTTTGAACGGAATGCCAAGCTGCTCGGCGCGAAAGAGCGCATGCCGATACGTAAACACGCGTTTCGACGGAATGGTCGCCGCGTGCGGCTGTCCCCAGCGGTCGAGCAGCTTCAACAACTGCACCGGCACGAACTCGAACGGCATGTCGGGCCACTTTTCGTGTTGCTCCAGCAGCAGATACGAGAACGGCGATATGAAATCGAAGAAAAAGTACGGCTGGCCAGGGCCGTTGGCATGCGCTGCGCTCATCTAGAGTTCTCCCTTGATCCTGCCGCGCCCGGCTTTTCGGGCTTATTCATTGTCCGACCGCATCGCGCAGGGTGGTACGTGGACCCGCGCCTTTATTCCGCTCGCATCTTTCGATCCTACCTGGCGATATTACGTGCTGCTCGGCTCGCTGTCTGCCTGCGCCGGTTCACGGCGCGGCTCCGTTTCGGCGACGGGCGCATGCGCGAGCCGTTCGCGCACGAAGCCGATATGTTCGCGCAGCACGTAGAACTGATCGGCGAAGGCAAGCGGCATTTTCATGCGATTGACCGCCGATTCGATCGCGTCGATCCGGTCGATCAGGGCGTCGCGCTGCGCGGTGTCCGGGCCGCTGATCGCTTCCCGTTCGATTGCAATGAGCGCGCCATACCACTTGTAGATACGTGATTTCACGCGCCAGCGATAAAGCCCCGGCACCAGCCGCAAGCCCGGAATGAGCACGACGATCAACGGCACCAGCACGACTAGCACGCGATCTGCGAGACTCGCCATCCAGAACGGCAGCGTCCGGTAGATAAAGCTCTTGCCCGACTTGTAATAGCGCTCGGCGTTGTCGCTGATGCGAAATTCGTGGACGAGCGGCGCGGGAAACTCGTTTGCGCGCTGCAGCAGGTTGGCGCGGCTGTGCACTTCGCGCGCCGCTTCGATCAAAAGATCCGAGAGCGCGGGATGCAGACTGTCGCGCGCCACCAGTTCGGCCGTCGGCGCGATGGTGTGAACGGCGCGCGGCGGCAGATTGCGGGCGAAATCGAATGCACCCATCGGCAGTTCGATTTCGGTGAGATAGGGGAAGCGGCGCGCGTAGGCATCGGCTTGAGTAAAGTCCATGAAACGGATGCCGGATGTGCGCAGGAGCTTGGCCATCGTCGGCGGTTGCGCGGAATCGCCCGTCAGGAATACGGCGTCGATCGTGCCGTCTTCGAGCGCGGCCGCGGCCTTGTCGCCGGCGAGCGGCAACAGTTCGGCATCGCCGCCCGGCTCGATGCCATTCGCCTTCAGAAGCGTGAGCGCAAGCGCGCGCGTGCCGCTGCCTTCCGCGCCGATGGCGAGCCGCTTGCCCTTCAGTTCGGACAAGCGCGTGACAGTCGCGCCACGATAAAACACGGCGAGCGGCACATACGACACGCTGCCGAGCGATTCCAGGTTCGCGTGCTGATCGCTCGCCGCGTCCGGCGTCATGCCGCCTTGCACGAAACCGACATCGACGTCGGATTTCGGATCTTCGAGACGCGTGAGGTTGTCGAGCGAGCCTTGCGTTTCCAGCACGTTGAGCGTGACGCGGTTGCGCGCGAGGATTGCCTTGTACTTCTGCGCGCTGTTCCAGAACGAGCTGCCCTTGGGGCCTGCCGCTATCGTCAGCGTGCTTGGCGGCGCGGGCTGGATCAGCCGCACGGCAAGATAGAGCGCCGCGATACTGACGAGCAGAATCGGACCGAAGGTCAGCGCGAGATCGCGCCAGGAAATCGCGACGAAGCGCGCGACGATCCTCTGCGGCTTGCGTCCCGTGGCTTTGTGAGCGGGGTCTTCGGGTTGGTGTCCTGGAGGTTGAATCATCGCGGCGGCAAACTTGAATAAGCATGGAAGTTTCGAGGTTTCCGCGAGCTTACCTGAAGCCATCCGCATTCAAGATGCCGTCGAGTTGCGCCATGCCACGCGTGCGAGTCGTTGGCTCGGCGGCCGTGCAAACCACGAGTGTGACACGCGTGTGTGCATGCCGCAGCACTCGTGCCGCCGCTGTTGCGCCACGCCGCATCCAGTTCCTTGCAACGTTAAATGTTTTGCGCTTAAGGCCGCGCTGGGCTAAATTGACGTTCGCCGCCAGTTGGCGGGAACCATGCGCGTTGTAGCCCGCTCATGCGCCGGACAGTTTTCCCGGCATGTGGGTAAATTGGGCGAACGCCATGCTCTTCGGAGTGTCGCGCGACGGTTTCCTGTTCCGCATCCGCCATACGGCAGGCCACATATTCGAGCCGACGGGCACTTGCCCCAAGTAACCGGCCGTAGTCAGTTTGTTAATTTCGCCAGTCTCTCGCAGCACCGCATTGCAGCATCAGGCCGCATCGAGCGTCTTGCCATCGAGCCATCCTCGGTGGAAGGCGCATTCGAGGCTGCGGCGTATCCTTCGGGGCCGCCGCCGGACTGTTGCACGAAAGCGGTTCGGTTTGTTTTGATGTGCCAACGAGTGAAGTAGTAACTGTGCGAAGTCAATAAGCGAAACAAAAGGAGAAATCATGAAAGCTGTCGATCTGTTGAAGGCGCTGGGCGTGGTGGTGTGCGTGGCCGTGGCGTCGAGCGCTTATGCTCAAGCGAGCGATGCGGACGCCACGTCGGCCGCGCCGACCAAGGCTCAGAAATCGGCGACCAAGAAGACCGACCGCAAGCTCGGCTACGACGTGCGCCGTGCGTTGTCGAAGGCGCAAGGCTTCGACGTGTCCAACGTATTCGTACGCGCGCGCTCCGGCGCTGTCGTGCTCTCGGGCACCGTGCCGGAGGGCGGCCAGATCGCCCAGGCAGAAGAAGTGGCCAAGGGCGTTCCGGGCGTGAAGTCGGTTTCCAACAAGATTTCGCTGGGCGTTCAGAACGGCGGAGGTTAAGCACGCCGTTTGCGTTGTTTCTGGCGGCGCGGTTTAGCGCTGTCATCGGCGGCGCTTCATGCGGGTCACTCGACGGGCTCCGGCATCACGCCGGGGCCCGTTGTCGTTCTGACATCCTCTGACTTCTCTTTGCTCTAAGGGAAGTTCAGCAATTACGCGATCGCTGTTTGCGCGTAATACTTGTTGTCGGCAAGGCCGTGCGTGCGGCACGGTGCAGAAGTCGATCAACAACAAGCGACCGGATGGCGGAGACACACAATGAAAAGATTCGCACGAGTCCACGGGTTGTCACGCGCGGCGACGCTCGCCGTGCTGGCGGCATTTGCGACGACCACGCTCGTCGCCTGTCACGGCGGCGATGACGACGGCCCGCAGTTCCCGTCCAACACCTTGCCGAGTTTCGTCTCGGGAACGGTGAAGACGCAGACTTACGACGGCAATACCGACGACCTGCTGACCGCCGGACTCGGCAAGACAGGACTTGCGTCGGCGACGCCGCCTTCAATCGCCAATGCGGCCGCGCCGACAGCGGCGGAACTGCGGCGCCTGGCTATCTATTCGAACTATCGTGCGCTCGTCGATATGTCGGCGAACGGCGGCTACGGGCGCTTCTGGGGACCGAATGTCGATCTGAACGGCGGCGACACGCTCGGCGAAGGCAAGATCGCGGGCAAGGAGTATCTGGCCTTCTCGGACGACGGTTCGGGCACGAAGAACGTCAGCCTGCTCGTGCAGATTCCGACGAGTTTCAATCCGGATCAGCCTTGCATCGTGACGGCGACATCGTCGGGATCGCGCGGCATATATGGCGCGATTTCGGCAGCGGGCGAGTGGGGCTTGAAGCGCGGCTGCGCGGTTGCGTACACGGACAAAGGCAGCGGCAACGGCGCGCACGAGTTGTCGACCAATCTCGTCACGCTGATCGACGGCACGCTTTCCAATGCGACCTTCGCGGGCAATTCGGCGATCTTCAAGGCGAACCTGAGCCAATCGGCGCTTTCGGCTTACAACTCGGCGTATCCGAATCGCTACGCTTTCAAACACGCTCACTCGCAGCAGAATCCCGAAAAGGACTGGGGCAAGAATACGTTGCAGGCGATTCAGTTCGCGTACTGGGCGCTCAACGATACCTATGGCGTGGTCAACGGCTCGACGCACTCCGCGCGCTACTCGAAGGGCAGCATTACGACGATCGCGGCATCGGTGAGCAATGGCGGCGGCGCGGCGCTTGCAGCCGCCGAACAGGACACTGATGGCTGGATAAGCGCGGTCGTCGTCGGCGAACCGCAGATCAACATGAATCTGCCGGCGCAGGTTGCGGTGCGCGAAGGCGGCCAGGCCGTCGGTTCGTTCGGGCGTCCGCTTGCCGATTACATGACCTACGCGAACCTGCTTCAGCCATGCGCGGCGCTAGCGACGGCGGCGGTCGGCGCGCCGTATCTGACGGCACTGCCGCTCGCGACCACCGTGGCGATTCGCACCGCACGCTGCGCGACGCTCGCGGCGAGCGGCGCGATTGCCGGCGGCGATACGCTCTCGCAAGCCAACGACGCGCTCGCGAAGCTGCATCAGGCGGGCTACGAAGCCGACTCCGACACGCTACATGCGCCGATGTGGGACTCGCAGGCCGTGCCTGCCGTCGCCGTGACTTACGCCGATGCCTACATGCTGGCGAGCGTCGCCGACAACCTGTGCAACTTCAGCTTCGGCACGACCAACGCGCTGACCGGCGCGGCGGGCGTGAACCCGCTCGTTTCGCCGATGCCCACGGTCTTCGGCAACGGCAATGGCGTGCCGCCGACCAACGGCATCAACCTCGTCTATAACGCGGGGACGTCGAGCGCGGCGGATCATCGGCTTGCGACGCCCGATGCGAGCTTCGCGGGCGCGGCCTGCCTGCGCGCGCTCTGGGCGAACGGCAATCCGACGATGACGGCGAGCGTGAACGCGATTCGCGTCAACGCGAATCTGCGTGGCAAGCCGGCGATCATCGTGCAGGGAAGGTCGGATGCGCTCGTGCCGATCAACCATGCCTCGCGGCCGTATCTCGGCGCGAACAAGGTGGTGGAAGGCAACAACAGCCAGCTCTCACTGTACGAAATCACGAACGGTCAGCACTTCGATGCGTTCCTGAGCGTGGCTGGCTTCGATACGCGCTTCGTGCCCGTGCACTACTACAACCTTCAGGCGCTCAATTTGATGTGGGCTCACCTGAAGAACAACGCGCCGTTGCCGCCGTCGCAAGTCGTGCATACGGTGGCGCGCGGCGGCACGCCGGGTGCGGCGCCTCAATTGACGGTGGCGAATCTCCCGGCGATCGCGGCGAGCCCCGGCGCGAATGCGATTTCGGTGAATGGCGGCGTGGTGAATGTGCCGAATTGAGGGGTGATGGGAGTGGCGTGCGGATTGGCGTCGCTGTCGGCGGCAGGCGGAGCTTCAGCTTTAGGCGGCGCGTGATGAGCGCGCCGCATCGATGCGTCCGGGGGGCTAGCTGCGCGATGAGCGAGGCGTCACAGGCCACGCGGGTACATTTTGCGAACGGCGACGGGTGCTGAATGAGGTTTGCGGTGAGCTGATCACGCAACTGCAGCCGCCGTTGCCCGCGTGCTTGATGCTTGCATCGACGAAGTGTATGCCGGAACGACGCGTTCGCTCGATCTCACTGAACCGGCGCCGATGCCGCGACGCCCTCGGACGCGGCGTGTTTCGCGTCGGATGACTGGATGGCCGTCGCCGCCGCGGCGGGCGCCTGTACGACGATCGGCGTTGGCGTGAGATCCGGTGAACTCACGATCAGCGACGGTGCGAGCGGCTTGCTCTTGACCTCATCCGATGCGATGGGCGAACTGCGCGGCACCGTGCTCAGATAGTGCCCCATCAGCCCGAAGAATCGGTCATAGAACTTGCCGGCGGGCACGGTTTCGCTGGAAATCTTGACCATTGCATCGCTGTTCGAACGGATCGGCAGCGAAAGCGAGCCCAAGACGCTCAAGCCCACGCTTGCGGAGGTATCGCTCTTCTTGAGCGCATAGCCGTCCTGCACCGCGTTCACATAAGCGATGCTCGTATTGGTCGTGTTTTCGCCGGGCGTGCAGACCACATGGAATGAGACGACCACGTGCGTTTCGGTGGACGGCTGGAAGTTCTTGGTGGCGTCGACGGTATCGGCTTGCGCCATCGTCGTGAGAAAGCCTTGCGAGAGCAGCGCGCGGCGGGCCGCCTCGCAGGTTTCGTTCACGGTGGCGTCGAAGTTGCGCGCGAACGGACTTGCACCGGAGTCAAAGAGTTCCTGCTGATAGCTCGGCGTGGTCGCCGCGCGTCCGCCACAGGCGGCAAGGGCGAGAATTCCGAGGGAGAGAAAGGCAAGGCGCAGCGACGACGACATAGGCATGAGAGGCAACGAAGACGAAATTTGTGATGCAACAAACACAAATTGTAGTGCCCTCCGACTGCGCGAGAAAAAAACGTAGTCCAAAAACATCGTCGAATCCATGGCTTACAGAAACTTTTCCTTCGGGATGCGCAAAAAGCAAAAGCCCGGCGTGCGTGCCGGGCTTCGTTACGCGAATTGAAGATTACGGGCGATTGAAGTCGACCGGATTCGGGTCGGTAGCCGCGCGGCGGGCAGCACCCGAAGCGGCAGCGCCTTCGCCGACACCGCCAAACGACGATGCAGCCGTGCCTTGTTGCGCGTTCAGGCGTGCTTGCGCGGCCTGAATGTTGGCGGGGTATTGGGTTTGATCGCTGGCCGGGTTGTAGCCTGCGCGTTCCAGTTGAACCAGTTGAGCCTTCACTTCAGCCCGCGTCACCGGCGCGTTTTCTTGCGCCTGGGCGAAAGTGGGGACTGCAAGGACGGCAGCAACGGCGATTGCGGGGATGATCGACTTGAACATGATGAACCTCCTAGGTACTGATCTCGGGAACGTTGCGGGTGGAGAGTTTGTCTCTTCACTGCTTCGTCGTTGAAATGCAGTCTAGGCCTCGCCGACCCTAGTAGAAACCCTAATTAAGCGAAATCAGAATTGACGGATTGACATTAATCCAACCAATCGACCTTACGAAATCTATTAATTTCCCCGTGTCCAGACAAAAGTACGCGAAATAGGGAATGCCCGTCTGTCCCCGTCCTTGAAATTGTCAAACTCGATCCATATAATTAGCACTCACTGCACGAGAGTGCTAACAAATTGCCGCTCGGGCAGCTTCGCTCACCGGGCGGGTTTCCCCCGCGTTTTCAGTCTCAATCAAGAGAGGAGTGTGTATGAATCTTCGTCCTTTGCACGATCGCGTCATCGTTAAACGTCTGGATCAGGAAACCAAGACTGCCTCGGGCCTCATCATCCCCGAAGCTGCAGCCGAAAAGCCGGATCAAGGCGAAATCCTGGCCGTCGGCCCGGGTAAGCGCGATGACAAGGGTGTGCAGAACGCCCTCGACGTGAAGGTGGGCGACCGCGTGTTGTTCGGCAAGTACGCCGGCCAGACCGTCAAGGTCGACGGGCAAGAACTGCTCGTGATGCGCGAAGAAGACATCATGGCCGTTCTGGTCAAGTAAGCACCTTCCTGCACTTCGGCTTCGCCGCAGAGCCGCTCCATTGGAGCCTGCCGCCCGAAGCCTCAAAACTGAATCGACTCAAGGAGTTTGAATATGGCAGCTAAAGAAGTCACTTTTGGCGATACCGCACGCGCCAAGATGGTCGAAGGCGTGAACATTCTGGCCAACGCGGTCAAGGTCACGCTGGGTCCGAAGGGCCGCAATGTCGTGCTCGAGCGCAGCTTCGGCGGCCCGACGGTCACCAAGGACGGTGTCTCGGTCGCGAAGGAAATCGAACTAAAGGACAAGCTCCAGAACATGGGCGCGCAAATGGTCAAGGAAGTCGCTTCCCGGACCAGCGACAACGCCGGTGACGGCACCACGACCGCTACGGTTCTGGCGCAATCCATCGTTCGCGAAGGCATGAAGTACGTTGCATCGGGCATGAACCCGATGGACCTGAAGCGCGGTATCGACAAGGCAGTGGCTGCAGCTATCGAAGAACTGCGCAAGATCAGCAAGCCCTGCACGACGAACAAGGAAATCGCTCAAGTCGGGGCGATTTCGGCGAACAGCGACACGTCCATCGGCGACCGTATCGCTGAAGCAATGGACAAGGTCGGTAAGGAAGGCGTGATCACGGTTGAAGACGGCAAGTCGCTGGAAGACGAGCTGGACGTCGTGGAAGGCATGCAGTTCGACCGCGGCTACCTGTCGCCGTACTTCATCAACAACCCGGACAAGCAAGTCGCCCTGCTCGAAAACCCGTTCGTGCTGCTGCACGACAAGAAGGTTTCGAACATCCGCGATCTGCTGCCGGTACTGGAACAAGTCGCGAAGGCTGGCCGTCCGCTGCTGATCATCGCTGAAGACGTCGAAGGCGAAGCGCTGGCCACGCTGGTCGTGAACAACATCCGCGGCATTCTGAAGACCGTTGCCGTCAAGGCTCCGGGCTTCGGCGACCGTCGCAAGGCAATGCTGGAAGACATCGCTATCCTGACCGGTGGTCAAGTGATCGCGGAAGAAACCGGCCTGACGCTCGAAAAGGCTACGCTGGCTGAACTGGGTCAAGCAAAGCGCATCGAAGTGGGCAAGGAAAACACGACGATCATCGACGGCGCTGGCGAAGCAGCAAGCATCGAAGCGCGCGTGAAGCAAGTGCGCACGCAGATCGAGGAAGCAACGTCGGATTACGACCGTGAAAAGCTGCAAGAGCGCGTGGCCAAGCTGGCTGGCGGCGTGGCAGTGATCAAGGTCGGCGCTGCGACCGAAGTCGAAATGAAGGAAAAGAAGGCACGTGTCGAAGACGCACTGCACGCGACTCGTGCGGCTGTGGAAGAAGGCATCGTGGCCGGCGGTGGCGTCGCGCTGATTCGCGCTCGCAAGGCTGTCGAAGGCGTGAAGGGCCTGAACTCGGACCAGGACGCGGGCATCCGCATCGTTCTGCGTGCGATGGAAGAGCCGCTGCGCCAGATCGTCACGAACGGCGGCGAAGAAGCTTCCGTCGTGGTGGCGGCTGTTGCTGCGGGCACGGGCAACTACGGCTACAACGCGGCAACGGGCGAGTACGGTGACCTGGTGGAAGCCGGTGTCGTCGACCCGACCAAGGTGACGCGTACGGCATTGCAAAACGCGGCATCGGTGGCAGGCCTGCTGCTGACGACCGACGCAGCCGTCGCGGAACTGCCGAAGGAAGACTCGGCCATGCCTGGTGGCATGCCCGGCGGCATGGGCGGCATGGGCATGGACATGTAATTCGGTTTCGACCGGTTACTTGCTTCATCCTCAGGGCGTGGGTTTCGAAAGAAGCTCACGCCGCAAAGAAAAACCCGCAGCAATGCGGGTTTTTTTTCCGTCCGTGGCAAACGCGGACCGTTACTTGTTCATCTGATCGCGCAAGTTCTGCGCGGCGGCCTTGTAGTCGTAGGTCGGATAAAACTCCGTCGTATAGCCGCCCCACGCGGTGGTTTCGATCGCGCGATTCACTTCGCGCAGGCGATCGGCCGGCACGCGCAAGGTCACGACCTGACCGACGCCCATCATCACGTACCACGACACCACTTCGATTCCCGGCGGCGGAAACGTCTTGAAGAAGCCTTGCTCCTTCAACTGCTCGTTGATCTTCGGAAGCGGTTTGCTTTGATCATGCTTGAGGAAGATGGTCAGCAGGAAGGTGCCGTCGCCAGCCGGTGTGGCGGGCGGCGCCGTGCTTTGCTGCGCGTTTGCGGGCAGGGCGATGTGAATCAGCGAGGCGAACATCGTGGCTTGAAAAAGGCGTGCAATTCGTCTTGCTGATCGATGCATCGGGAATGCTCCTCGTGAACGAATCGGTTTAACGATGGTGGGTGCGCAGACGCTCGATCATATGCAGCGCGTTGGGTTGCGCATTGCCTTCGGCGGTGTTGTCGAAGATGCACCAGACTTCGGGCGTTTTCTTCGCGCGCGTGTGCAGCGTGCGCGCGAGGTCGTCGAGATAGGTGTAGTTGTAGGAAGACTTGTAGAGCTCGGGCGAGCCATGCAGCCGCACATACACGAGCGAAGTGTCCGCGCGATGCTTGATCTCGCACTCGTCGGGGATCGGGTCCGCATCGACATAAGCCATGTGATGCGCCTTCAGGAGCGCGGCCGTGTGGGTGGTGAACCAGGACGGATGCCGCGCCTCGATTGCAATCGGCAACTTCGTGCGCTCGCGCAACGCCTTGATGAAGGCTTCGGCCGTGGCCTGATCGAAGGGCAGACTGGGCGGCAGTTGCACGAGCCAGCAACCGAGCTTGTCGCCGAGTTGCCCCGCGCTTTGCAAGAATTCGTCGAGGAGCGCCTCGGTGCCGACGAGCCGCGCGTCGTGCGTAATGGACTTGGGCAATTTCACCGAGAAGCGAAATGACTCGGGCACGCTCTGCGCCCAGTTCGCGTAAGTCGATTCGCGATGCGGTTTGTAGAAGCTCGAATTGATCTCGACGCAAGTCAGCACGTGTGCGTAGCGTTCGAGATGCGTGCCTTCATGCGGAAAGCTCGACGACACGGCGCTCGACAAACCCCAACCCGCGCAGCCGATACGGATCGCGCCTTGCGGGCCGGGCTTGTGCAGATGGGGCAGTCGGTACGGCATGCGTTCTCCCGGCGACTCGATTGGTCAGTGTTTTGGGCTAATGGCGTACTTCCCCAGGCAGTCCCGCCGACTCGTCGGGGAGGGACGACGTCTCGCCTTCTTCGTCTGCATCGTTCGAGCGCGCCCAGAAAAACCGGTCCGGCAAATAGGCGCCCATGCCCGGACGGAACGCGGCGCGCGCCGCCTGGAACACATACTCCTGAGCCTCGCGTGCGGCCTCGGCGGGTTCCTGTCCGTTGGCAAGCAAGGCCGCGACCGCGGCGCCGAGCGTATCCGTCAGCCCCATGATGCGATGCACACCGCGATCCCACGTATCTTGCCGCACCTGGCCTTCTTCGCTATACAGCGTGTTCACATGCCGATGCGTGCCGGTTTCCATTGCGAGCACATATTCGCAACCTTGCGCCAGGATATGCGAGATCGCGGCATCCAGCGTTGGCGCCTCGGCGTCGCTGTCGGGTTGCGCGAGCTGCAACAACGTGGCGTGATCGGCGATCAACATAGTCGTTTGCGGCACGAGCAGGTCGGCAAGCGACTCACGCAGCTCGTCAGCGGACAAAACATGTTCATCGTCTAGTGTGAAGTCCGGCGCGAGGATCAGCGGTACGTCGTCGTAGTCGGACACCACTTCGGCGATAGCGGAAACCACCTCCGCGCGCGTTGCCGCGCCGATCTTGAACGCGGCGATCGGCATGTCCTCCAGCAACATGCGCGCCTGCGTGGCGACGACGTCGGGGTCGATGCCGGTAACTTCGTCGCAGCTCGCGGAGTCGCGCACCGCGTAGCCCGTCAGCACCGTCACGCCGTGGCAGCCCATGCTTGCGAGCGTCAGCACGTCGGCTTGAAGCCCCGAACCGCCTGTGGGGTCCGTCAGGCCGAAGGTGAGAACGATCGGTGGGGAGTCGCCGGTCATGGCAAAAGCGGACATTGTTTTCTTGATTGCACGAATGGAACGGAAGGGCCGCGAACGCCCGCGCCTCGAAGTGCACTGGCGGCGGCCAGCTCGGTCATGATTCGACCGTGGTTCGACTATGGTTCAATGTTTCGATTATGCGGCCTAACGCCGTCAGGCTACAGTCTTTGCGCACTTTTTTCCGGTACGGCGGCGCTTGAGAGAGCCAGTACGGCGGTCGAAGGCTTGGCCACGCGTGAACGGGCATCTCGCTAGGCATTGACACGCCAACACGGTACCATCATGTCCTAATTTCAATCGACCATTTCGACGCGGCATAAGTATGGAATATAGAAGCTGGATGTGCCTGATCTGCGGCTGGATCTATGACGAGGAGGCGGGATTGCCCGAAGAGGGCATCGCGCCGGGTACGCGCTGGGAGGACGTTCCGATCAACTGGACTTGTCCCGAATGCGGAGCCCGCAAGGAAGATTTTGAGATGGTCCAGATCTGATCCGCACGCTCTACCGCGCCGCATGACTCGCGTCATGCGGCGCGCGTTTTTTGCGGACCGCTTTTTTGTTCGCTGCTTTCGTTCGCTGCTTTCGTTGCTGTTTTTGTCCGGCAGCGCTGCCGGTGTTGCGTCGTGCGTCGAAATCGATGCGCGCGCCGGTCGCATGTTTGGCCGCTGCAAGCTGCATGGGCGCCACGACGCGTGCCGATGCCAATGCGAACCGGCGCCTGAAGGCATACGCTTGAGGCTGGTCCGTGGTTCGGCGAGACGGGCGCAGGCAGTAAGCGGTCCGTCGGTCGATAAAATCGTGAGCGCGGTCAAGTACCGACGCTTTCATCGATGATGCTATTTCACCGCGCGCGCCCATGTTCGACTCACGGCGCCTGCGAACCGGTTTGTGAGCGCCAGATATGACATCTCGTCCCGATCTTCCAGTTACGTTCGAAGCTCTGCCCAATCCGCGCGGCGGCTCGGTGCGGCTCGCCGAAATGGCGCTGACCGATGCCCATCACGCGTTCCAGCGTCAGGGCGAAACCGCGCCCGCGTTGAAGCGCGCGATCTCCGCGCTGCATTCGGCGGGTTGGCTGCCTGCGCAGCGTTTCGCGGAAGCGCTCGCGCTCGTCGCGCCGCTCGGCGAGGAATCGGAGCCGACGCGTGCACGCATCGCGGCTGCGCTCGCGGACTTCGGCGCGGCGGTGGAGCGCCACAATCTGCGCGAGTTGTCGTGCTCGACCGTGTTGTTCGATCACTATCGCGGGCTGCATGCGTTGCTCGCCATGCATACGCGCGTCGCGCCGGTTTCCTACGATGACCTCGCGCTCGCGGGCCGCGCCATCGCGCCCGCGACGTTGCGCGGCATCGCGCCCGAGCGGCTTGCGCGTGTTCGGGCGCACTACGAACAGGCCCTGCTCAAGCTCTTGCGCGGGCCCGAGCAGGAATCCGCCGATGCCTTCGCGCGCCTCGACGAGTGCCTGGGCGAGCTCGGCGGCCCCGATCCTTACGACTTCTGGCGGCTCGCGCTCAACACTATTTGGGCGCTGCGCGAGCGCGCGGAGCGTCGCGGCGACGCCGATTTCGCCGCAAACGCCGACGCCAAGCGCCTTTACGCGCGCTTCAATCTCGTGTTGGCGGATCAGGCGCACGCTTCGACCTATGCGCCGCGCTCGCTCGTGCGCGCGACGCTTGCGCTCCTCTGGCGCGACTTCGCACTCTACGGCGCGATGCCGGAAGACGCGGAACGGGTCGACGTCTTGCGGGACTACGGTTTGACGGTGGCGTGGCATGTCGCGGCGAATCCCGCGTCGGAGGCCGCGTGGGAGCAGGGCGCGGCGCAGGCGATCGAGGAAAACGCCCGCGACGGTTCATCGCGCGATCTGGGTGCGCTGCGCGTGAACGCCACGGCTTACGAAGACTTTCTCCAGAGCGCGGAAGCCTCCATCGAGGGACTGGTCGAGCGCGGTTCGCAAGCAAGCGAAACAGGCACGGTGGACGCGGACGCGGCGCTGCACTCGGCGAACGCGTCGCACCGGCTGGGCGCGGCGGCTTGCGCGCTCGGCTTGGGCCATGTCGCGTTGCTCGCCGATACACTCGGTCTCGCATGGCGGCGCGTCGCGCATCAGGGCGCGCATGAATCGGCGGATGGCGTCGCGCGCGAACTCGATGCCACCGTTCCCGAACGCGCGGCTCAGATGCTGCGGTCCATGCTGCACCAGGCCGCGGCCGGCATTGCGCCGTCGGAAGGCCGCGCGTCGATTGCCGCGCTCACCGCCATGATCGAGCGGCCCGCCGCGGTCAATCGCTAGCTTCGGCGTGCGGTTCGTCGGCAGCGTCCGCGCTGCTGCTGCGTGAATCGTCGGCGCGTTTCGCGGGTCCGCGCACCACGTCGTATCGCGCGAGCGTGCGTTTGCGCGCGGCGTCGTGATCGACTACCGGCTGCGGATAGTCCGCGCCAAGCGAAATCCCCGCCTTCGAGAGTGCGTCGGGCTTGGCGAGCCACGGCGCGTGAATGTCCCGGTCCGACAAGCCCGCGATTTCCGGCACGTAGTGGCGGATGAACTTGCCCGCCGCGTCGAATTTCTTCGACTGCGTCGTCGGATTGAAGATGCGGAAATACGGCTGGGCATCGCAGCCGCTCGATGATGCCCATTGCCATCCGCCGTTATTCGACGACAGTTCGAAATCGTTTAGCAGCGCTTCGAAATAGGCTTCGCCGCGCCGCCAGTCAAGGCCGAGGTCCTTGGTCAGAAAACTTGCCACCACCATGCGCAGGCGGTTGTGCATATAGCCTGACTGGTTGATTTGCCGCATCGCGGCATCGACGAGCGGATAACCTGTTTGTCCCGCGCACCATGCGGCGAAGTTCGCGTCGGCGGCATCGCCTGTCTCCCACTGGATGCGGTCGTATTCCGGCTTGAATGCACGATGATCGCCCGGCACGCCGACATGCGGAAAATGGTGCAGCACGGAGAAATAGAAGTCTCGCCAGATAAGCTCCGACAACCAGGTTTCCGCGCCCTTGTTGCCGTGGCGCTGCGCATCGTGCGCGGTGCGAGCGGGTGCGCGAATCGAAACCGTGCCGTGTCGCAGATGAACGCCGAGATAGCTCGGGCCCTTCAGCGCGGGGAAATCGCGGGCGTGATCGTAGTCGGCCATGCGGTCGATGAAGTCATCGAAAAGCTCATACGCGCCGCTCGTGCCAGCGGGAAAGGCGGGCGCGTGCTCCGCGCCGAAGCCGAGCGCGTCAAGCGAGGGAATGGCGTGCCTGACGTTACCCGGCGGCTTCGCGAGCACGTTCAAATGATCTTCGGATGCGTACGGCTTGAGCGCGTCCGGCGTGAGTGTCGCGAGCCACTTGCGCTTGTACGGCGTGAAGACGGTATAGGGTTTGCTGCTGCCTGTGAGCACATCGTCATGATCGAAGATCGACTGATCCTTGAACGTGAAAAACGCGATGTCCTTGCTCGCCAGCTTCTGCGCCACTGCCTCGTCACGCGCCTTCGCACTCGGTTCGTAATCGCGATTTGCAAACACCGCGTTCGCGCCGCATTCGACCGCAAGCTCGGGTATCTCATGCAAAGGCACGCCATGTCGAACCATCAGCGTCCCGCCAGCGTCGCGCAACGTGCGATCCAGTTCCACCACGCTCGCATGAATGAACGGCACGCGCCGGTCGTTTCGCGCAAGCGGCGAGAGGATGTCGCGGTCGAAAACGAACGCGCACAGCACCCGACGGCACCTTGTAAGCGCGTGATAGAGTGCAGCATTGTCGGCTGCGCGCAGGTCCCGCCGAATCCACACCAGACCCACATCAAAGTCGGCCATCTGTCAGCGCCTTTGTTAAAATCCTGAATTATGTCCAAGACTTCCGATCGCATCAATTTGACGAATCAGTTCCTGATCGCCATGCCGTCCATGGCCGATCCGACGTTTTCAGGAACCGTGGTCTACCTTTGCGATCACACCGATCGCGGTGCGCTGGGTCTCGTCATCAACAGGCCGACCGATATCGACCTCCAGTCGCTGTTCAATCGTATCGATCTCAAACTCGAAATCGAACCTCTCGTTCACTTGCCCGTGTACTTCGGCGGTCCCGTTCAGACCGAGCGCGGCTTCGTGCTGCATGAAGAACGCGACGGCGAACCGTATAGCTCGTCCATGAGTGTACCCGGCGGCCTCGCCATGACCACTTCGAAAGATGTACTCGAAGCAGTCGCTAGCGGCAAGGGCCCAGAGCGCTTCTTGCTCACGCTCGGTCACGCAGGCTGGGGCGCCGGTCAGCTCGAAGAAGAAATCTCCAAGAACGGCTGGCTCACGGTGGAAGCGGACTCGCGCATCATCTTCGACGTGCCTGCCGAAGATCGCCTCGAAGCGGCGCTCTCGCTGCTCGGCGTATCGCGTTCCATGCTTTCCGGCGAAGCAGGGCACGCATGAGCGGGGCAGCCACGCTGCTGGCATTCGATTACGGCGAGAAGCGCATTGGTGTCGCCGTTGGCAATACATTGACGAAGCAGGCACGCGCGCTCGCCGTGCTCGAAAACCGCAACCGCGACTTTCGTTTCGATGAAGTCGGCAAACTGCTCGACGAGTGGAAGCCGCAAACGGTGGTCGTCGGCATGCCGCTGCATCCGGACGGCACGCCGCACGAAATGAGCGCGCAGGCCAAGCGCTTCGGCAATCAGGTGAACGGGCGTTTCAACGTGCCCGTGCAATGGGTCGACGAACGTTACAGTTCCGTCGATGCCAAAGCCGACCTTCGTGCGCGCGGCGTGCGTCCGAACGCGCGCGGCCGTTTCGACGACATCGACGCGGAAGCCGCCCGCGTCATTCTTCAACAATACCTCGACGGACTTCCCGACGATCATGAGTTCCATTGACGCCGAAGCGCTGTATCGCGCGCTCGTCGAATCGATTCATGCCGCGTATGAAAACGCGCTCGCCGAAGAAGAGGGTGTCGCGCTCGTCGGCATCTACAGCGGCGGCGTGTGGCTTGCCGAGCGTCTCGCCAAGGAGTTCAACGCGCCGCACTTCGGCGTGGTGAACGTGGCGCTGCATCGCGACGACTACGCGAAGAAGGGCCTGCATAGCCAGGCAAGCCCGACTTCGTTACCGTTCGCGGTCGACGGCCGCCGTATCGTGCTGATCGACGACGTGCTGTCCACGGGACGCACGGTGCGCGCGGCCATCAACGAACTCTACGATTACGGGCGTCCCGCTTCGGTCGATCTCGCCGTGCTCGCCGATCGCGGCGGACGCGAGTTGCCCATTGCGGCGCGCTTCGTCGGCGGCACGGTGGACGTCCCCGCGAACGAAGGCCTCGTGCTCGCGCGACGCGCGGACGGCGGCTTCGACTTCACCACTGAATCGCGCGCTCAGTAACCCATTCAAGGCAACACCGGGATCATCATGAACACCGCCACTCAGGGTTCCGCCGATGCAGGCGCGCCCGCTGCCGCCGACAAGTTCCGCTACGGCTTTCTACGCGGCAATCCGCAGCTCACGAAGAACGGCGAGCTGAAGCACTTGCTGACCATCGAAGGACTGCCGCGCGCCGTCGTCACGCATATTCTCGATACCGCCGAGCAGTTCGTGAGCGTCACGGATCGCGAAGTGAAGAAGGTGCCGCTTTTGCGCGGCAAGTCGGTGTTCAACCTCTTCTTCGAGAACTCGACACGTACCCGCACGACCTTCGAGATCGCGGCCAAGCGTTTGTCGGCGGACGTGCTGAACCTGAACATCAACGCGTCGTCGACGAGCAAGGGTGAATCCCTGCTCGACACCATCAACAATCTCTCCGCCATGCATGCCGACATGTTCGTCGTGCGTCATGCGTCGAGCGGCGCGCCGTATCTGATCGCCGAGCATTGCGCGCCGCACGTGCACGTGATCAATGCAGGCGATGGCCGTCACGCGCATCCGACGCAAGGCCTGCTCGACATGTACACCATTCGCCACTACAAGCGCGACTTCACCAAGCTGCGCGTGGCGATCGTCGGCGACATCCTGCATTCGCGCGTCGCGCGTTCGGACATTCACGCGCTGACCACGCTCGGCGTGCCGGAAGTGCGGGCCATCGGGCCGCGCACGCTTTTGCCCGGCAATCTCGACCAGATGGGCGTGCACGTCTACCACAACCTCGACGAAGGCTTGAAGGGCGTCGACGTCATCATCATGCTGCGCCTGCAGAACGAGCGCATGAGCGGCGCGCTCTTGCCTTCCGCGCAGGAGTATTTCAAGAGCTGGGGACTGACGCCCGAGCGTCTTGCGCTCGCCGCGCCCGATGCCATCGTGATGCATCCGGGGCCGATGAATCGCGGCGTGGAAATCGACTCGCAAGTGGCCGACGGCCCGCAGTCGGTGATTCTCAATCAGGTGACCTTCGGCATCGCCGTGCGCATGGCGGTCATGGGCATCGTGGCCGGCAACAGTGACTAAGAACGCGACATGAAGATCCAGATTCAAGGCGGCACGATCATCGACCCGATTGCGGGCACGGAAGCGCGCAAGGACGTGTTCATCGCGGCGGGCCGCATCGTTTCGATTGGCGACGCACCGGCCGACTTTCACGCGGCCAAGGTCATCGCGGCCAACCGGTTGCATATCGCGCCGGGTTTCGTCGATCTCGCGGCGCGTCTGCGCGAACCGGGCTTCGAACACAAGGCAACGCTCGAATCCGAAATGGCCGCGGCAATGGCGGGCGGCGTGACGAGCCTCGTCTGTCCGCCCGACACCGATCCCACGCTCGACGAACCCGGCCTCGTCGAAATGCTCAAGTTTCGCGCGCAGAAGCTGCATCAGGCGCATGTTTATCCGCTGGGCGCGCTGACTGTCGGCCTGAAGGGCGAGGCGATTACCGAGATGGTCGAGTTGACCGAGGCGGGTTGCATCGGCTTTTCGCAGGCGGATAACCCTATCGTCGATACGCGCACGATGCTGCGCGCGTTGCAGTATGCGACCACTTACGGCTATACCGTCTGGCTGCGTCCGCAAGACGCGTTCATGGCGAAGGGCGGCGTGGCGGCAAGCGGCGCGGTGGCGTCGCGGCTTGGGCTGTCGGGCGTGCCGGTGTCGGCGGAGACCATCGCGCTGCATACCATCTTCGAACTCATGCGCGTGACGGGCGCGCGTGTGCATCTGTCGCATCTGTCGTCGGCGGCGGGCGTCGCGCTCGTGCGCGCGGCGAAGGCCGAAGGTATCGCGGTGTCGTGCGATGTCACGATCAACCACGTGCATCTGACGGACGTGGATATCGGCTACTTCGATTCCCAGTTCCGCCTCGATCCGCCGCTGCGTCAGCAACGCGACCGCGAAGCAATACGCGCGGGTCTCGCGGACGGCACCATCGACGCAATCTGTTCCGATCACACGCCGCTCGACGACGACGAAAAGCTCCTGCCTTTCGCCGAAGCCACGCCGGGCGCGACCGGCCTCGAACTGCTGCTCTCGCTGACGGTGAAGTGGGCGCACGAAGCCAACTTGCCGCTCGCGAAGGCGCTGGCGCGCATCACGTCCGCGCCCGCCGACGTGCTGAAGCTGCCGGCCGGACGCATTACCGTGGGCGCACTCGCCGACCTGTGCGTGTTCGATGCCGCCGCCGAGTGGCGCGTCGATCCGAAGAAGCTCAAGAGCCAGGGCCACAACTCGCCGTTCCTCGGCTACGAGTTGCCGGCGCGTGTGCGCGCGACGATCGTCGGCGGTCATCTGGCTTACGAAAGCCGTTAAGCGTACGAGTCGCGCATGAACCAGGCATTACGCAAGCTGCGGCTTCTGGTCCATCTGCTGTATGGCATGTGGGTCGTCGCGCGGCGTTTTCCGCGCGCATCGGTGGATGAGCGGAGCGCGATGAATCGCGCGTGGTCGCTTGAGATGCTGCGTCTGTCCGGCATGAAACTCGTCGTGCACAACGACGAAGCGCGGCTCGATCGCGGCGTGCTGGTGGTCGGCAATCACGTTTCGTGGATGGACATTTACGTCATCAATGCATGGCGGCCGACGCCGTTCGTCTCGAAGGCGGAGATTCGCAACTGGCCGGTTGTTGGATGGCTCGCGCATCAGTTGGGCACGGTGTTCGTACAGCGCGAGAAGCGTAGCGACGCAAAGCGCATCATGCATGAACTCTCGAACCGCCTGCTCGCGGGCGAGATGATGTGCGTGTTCCCCGAAGGCACCACCAGCGATGGTCAGGCGCTCCTGCCGTTCCACGCGAACATGTTTCAGGCGGCGGTGTCGGCATCGTGTCCGGTGCAGCCGGTGTGCATCATGTACGAGGATGCGCACGGCAAGCAGTCGCTCGCGCCGGCGTATATCGGCGACATGACGCTGAGCGACTCCCTCGACGCGCTTCTGAACGCGACGCCGCTCACGGCGCATCTCTATGTGTGCAATCCGCTCGCGCCGGGCGCTGACCGCCGTCTGCTTGCGAGTGAAGCCCAGGCCGCGATTCTCGCCGCGCTCGACACCATGCGTGGCGGCGCGGCAACGGCGGCTGATCTCGTGCCGCTCGCCGAATCGCTCAACGCTGTTTCGGCTTCATCGCGCAACTCACCTGCGTGATCACGCGCTGAGCCGGGTCTTTGGTTAGCCGCACCGCTGAGAGCTTGTTGCCCCAGACGCAGCCTGAATCGAGACACAGCACGTCGTTGCGGACCATCAGACCGAGCGCGGCCCAGTGTCCGAACACCACCGTCACGTCCTGCGTCTTGCGGCCGGGCACGTCGAACCACGGCAGATAGCCGGGCGGCGCGGCATCCGGGCCGCCATTGTTGGCGAATTCCATCGCGCCGTCGGCGGTGCAGAAACGGATGCGTGTCAGCGCGTTATAAGTCACGCGCAGGCGGTCGGCGCCGGTGAGCGACTCATCCCATCGATGCGGCTCGTTGCCATACAGCGTGGCGAGCGTCGCTTTCCAGTCGGGCGCGCGCAACGCTTTTTCGAGTTCGTGCGCGAGTTCGAGCGTCATCGTCGCGTCCCATTGCGGCAGCACGCCAGCGTGAACCATGAGCGCGCCGTCCTCGAAGTGCGCAACGGGCTTGTGGCGTACCCATTCGATCAGGTCAGCCACGTCGGGTGCGTTGAGGATGTCGTCGAGCGTGTCGCCTTTCTTCGGCTTGCGCAGGCCGGCCGCAACCGACAGCAGATTCAGATCGTGATTGCCGAGGACGACGGTGGCGCGCGAACCGAGCGCGATGATCTCGCGCAGCGTTTCCAGCGACTTCGGTCCGCGATTGATGAGGTCGCCTGCGAACCAGAGAGGCGTATCGGCATCGGGCGCGGCTTTTTTCAGCAGTCGATGGTAGGGATCGCAGCAACCTTGCAGGTCGCCGAAGACGAGCGGGGCGGAGCTAGCGCGAATTACGGTGGCGTTGGTGACGTCGGTCATCGATGGAAAAAGTGAGACGGTGGACGCGCGGCGTCGGATAACGAGCATTATGAAACAGGCGATAACGACTTGGCTGCCGCTTCATCAGGCATTCCGCGAACCTTCTACTACGCGCGTGACGACGCGGCGGGATTCGCTTGTAATCGATAATCGCTAGCTGTATCAAGTTGTTAGCCGTGTAGTTTTTGCACTTGGTGGCCTTATAATTGACGGCTTACCAAAGTGGGGCATCCGGCGAATCAAGATTGGTGACAATCGGTCAATGTTTTCGCTGGAAGGCGCACATCGCGCGAAATACGCAATTTTTTCCATAATTCGAGCGCGCTTTCAGTCGAGCAAAACTGTGAGCGGTGAAGAGGGCTTCTATGATTCTCGTGACGGGCGGTGCTGGTTTTATCGGCGCCAACTTTGTGTTGGATTGGCTAAATGGCTCTGACGAACCCGTTTTGAACGTCGATAAGCTGACGTATGCGGGGAATCTCGGAACGCTTCAGTCGCTCAAGGGCGACGCCCGTCATGTGTTTGCGCGTGCCGACATTTGCGACCGCGCGGCCATGGACGAACTGCTCGCGAAGCACAAGCCCCGCGCCATTTTGCACTTTGCCGCCGAGAGTCACGTAGACCGCTCCATCCACGGCCCGGCAGATTTTGTTCAGACCAATGTGGTCGGTACATTCGTTCTGCTCGAAGCCACGCGCCAGTACTGGAGCGCGCTGCCTGAAGCCGAGAAGCAAGCCTTCCGCTTCCTGCATGTTTCGACCGACGAAGTGTTCGGCTCGCTGTCCGCAACTGATGCACAGTTCTCCGAGACCACGCCGTACGCACCGAACAGCCCGTACTCGGCTACGAAGGCCGGTTCGGATCATCTGGTGCGCGCATATCATCACACATACGGCTTGCCGGCTGTCACGACCAACTGCTCGAACAACTACGGCCCGTACCAATTCCCGGAAAAGCTTATCCCGCTGATGATCGCGAACGCGCTCGGCGGCAAGCCGCTTCCCGTTTATGGCGATGGTCAGAACGTGCGCGACTGGCTCTACGTGGGCGACCATTGTTCGGCTATTCGTGAAGTGCTGGCGCGCGGTGCGCTTGGCGAGACGTATAACGTCGGCGGCTGGAACGAGAAAAAGAACCTCGAAGTCGTGCATACGCTGTGCGATTTGCTCGACAAGTTGAAGCCTAAGACGAGCGGTTCGTATCGCGATCAGATCACGTATGTGAAGGATCGTCCGGGCCATGACCGCCGCTACGCTATCGACGCGCGCAAGCTCGAGCGCGAGCTCGGCTGGAAGCCTGCGGAGACGTTCGAAACGGGGCTCGAGAAGACGGTTCAGTGGTATCTGGACAATCAGGCGTGGGCTGACGAAGTGGCTTCCGGTGAATATCGGAAGTGGGTCGAGACGAACTACGCGCAGCGCGCGTGAGGAACTGACAATGGCGCGCAAGGGCATCATTCTCGCCGGCGGCTCCGGCACGCGGCTTTATCCGATTACGCATGCGGTGTCGAAGCAGCTCCTGCCCGTGTACGACAAGCCGATGATCTACTATCCGCTGTCCACGCTCATGATCGCAGGCATTCGTGACGTGCTCGTGATCTCGACGCCGCAAGATACGCCGCGTTTCGAGTCAATGCTCGGCGACGGCAGTCAGTGGGGCATGAATATCCAGTACGCGGTGCAACCGTCGCCGGATGGCCTCGCGCAGGCGTTCGTCATCGGCCGTGACTTTGTTGGCAACGATCCGTCCGCGCTTATTCTCGGCGACAACATTTTCTATGGTCACGATCTCGCGAAGCAGCTCGAAAGTGCGGACGCGCGCACCGAGGGCGCGACTGTGTTTGCCTATCACGTGCATGATCCCGAGCGTTATGGCGTGGTTGAGTTCGACCAAACGTTCCGCGCGCTGTCGATCGAGGAAAAGCCCGCGAAGCCGCGTTCGAATTACGCGGTGACGGGTCTTTACTTCTACGACAACAAGGTGTGCGATATTGCAGCCGACATCAAGCCGTCGCCGCGTGGCGAGTACGAAATCACAGACGTAAATTCGCGTTATCTCGCGGACAAAAAGCTCGATGTCGAGATCATGGGACGTGGCTATGCGTGGCTCGACACCGGCACGCACGATTCGCTGATCGAAGCTGCCACGTTCATCGCGACGCTGCAAAAGCGGCAGGGACTCGTGGTGGCTTGTCCTGAAGAGATCGCATATCGCAAGGAATGGATTGGCGAAGAGCAGTTGCTGGCGCTTGCCAAGCCGCTCTCGAAAAACGCTTACGGTCAATATCTGCTCAATCTTCCGAAGGACCAAGTCGCATGGCCATCCAAGTAACTGCTACGGCGCTGCCCGAAGTCAAGATCATCGAACCGAAGGTATTCGGCGATGCACGTGGCTTCTTCTACGAAAGCTTCAATGGCCGTGAGTTCGCGGAACAAGTCGAAGCGGGCGTCGAGTTCGTGCAGGACAATCATTCGCGTTCGGCAAAGGGCGTGCTGCGCGGCTTGCATTATCAGATTCAGCACCCGCAAGGCAAACTCGTGCGCGTGGTCGAAGGCGAAGTGTTCGATGTGGCGGTGGACATCCGCAAGAGTTCGCCGAACTTCGGCAAGTGGGTAGGCGTGAATCTGTCGGAAGAGAATCATCGGCAGTTGTGGGTGCCGCCGGGGTTCGCGCATGGCTTTGTCGTGTTGTCGGAGACGGCCCAATTTCTTTATAAGACTACGGATTATTGGTATCAGGCGCACGAGAGAAGCATCGTCTGGAATGATCTGGAGATTGGTATTGAGTGGCCGATTGACTTTGAGCCGTTGTTGGCGGCGAAGGACGCGGCGGGGAAGGGTTTGAGCGAAGCCGAGGTGTTTGCGTGAGCGCCGATCGACGGACGATTCTTTTGACCGGTGTGAACGGTCAGGTTGGTTTTGAGCTGGCGCGTAGCCTTCAGGGGCTGGGTAAGGTGGTCGCGCTGGACCGCGCGGGCCTCGATCTCAGCGACCTCGGCCAAGTCCGTCGCGTCGTGCGCGATGTAAAGCCGTCGTTGATCGTGAACCCAGCGGCCTACACGGCAGTCGACAAAGCCGAGTCCGATGTCGGCGCTGCGATGCGCATTAACGGCGAGGCGCCCGGCGTGCTTGCGGAAGAAGCAAGGCGCCTTGGCGCGGCGCTTGTTCATTACTCGACCGATTACGTGTTCGATGGAACGAAAGACGGCGCGTATGTCGAAGACGATTCGGTGAACCCGCGGAACGTCTACGGCAAGAGCAAACTGGCTGGTGAGCAGGCTATCGCGGCATCGGGCTGTGATCACCTGATATTCCGGACTAGCTGGGTGTACGGCACACGCGGCAAGAATTTCCTCCTTACCATGTTGAGGCTCGGTGCCGAACGCGATGAATTGAACGTCGTCGCGGATCAGGTCGGTGCGCCAACGTGGTCGGTGACCATCGCGGCGTTGACGGCGAATGTGCTGGCTCAGGCTGTAGGCCAAGGCCAAGATTGGTGGGCACAGAAGTCGGGCGCGTATCACCTGACTGCCGGCGGCTCAACGTCGTGGCATGGCTTTGCGCAGGCAATCTTCGAACTATCGGCGCTCGACAAGAAGCCGAACGTGAAACCCATTCCGGCATCGTCTTATCCAACGCCTGCCGTGCGGCCATCAAATTCGAGATTGTCGGCCATGAAGTTGCGCGAAACCTTTGGAGTCGAAGCACCCGACTGGCGCGACGCGCTTTCGTTGTGCCTCGCCCGTTAGTGCTTCGCGCTGGATGCAGAGATGGCAATCGCGCAATCCGACGGTGATTTTTCTGCGCACGTGAACGTGAACTTGCGCGTCGGTGCGGTAGTGGTTTTCTACCATCCCGACGAAACCTGCATTCGTAATGCGAACGAGTTGGCGAAGCGCATTCGTTGCGTCGTGATCGACAACACGGAGCGTACGGCGCACGACTTCGGCAAACGGCTGGAAGCCGGAATCGATTACCTTCCCAGCGGCAAGAACGAAGGGATCGCCACGGCGCTGAACCGGGGCGTTGCGCGCTTGCTCCAATTAGGTTGTGACATGGCACTGCTGTTCGATCAGGACAGCGCACCTGATGACCACTTGCTGACCGAGCTGCCGCGCGCCATGACGGACATTTTGCGCGCCGATCCTCGCGTGGCGCTCGTCGGCCCCGCATATGTCGATGAACGTCTTGGCGGCGGCGTTCCCACGCCGTTCGTGCGTTTCGGCCTCGGCCGCCTGCTGCGGGTTCCCGCGCTCGGTCCCGCGCCGCTGGACACGGACTTTCTCATCAGTTCGGGTTCGTGCGTGAATCTGCGCTTCTGGCGGCAAATCGGACCGCTCCAAGATGATCTGTTCATTGATTTTGTCGATTTGGAGTGGTGCGTGCGGGCCAAGCGCAGGGGCTTCAGTCTCTACGGAATTCCGTGGGTTCATATGCGCCACTCGCTCGGCGGCGAACCTGTGCGCGTCTTCGGCCGGGCCTATCCGTCGCATAGCGCCACGCGTCACTACTACCTGTTTAGAAATGCGGTGTCGCTCATTCTTCGGCGAGACATTCCCTGGTCCTGGAAGTCCAGTGAACTCGTGAAGATGCCCGTCCGACTGGTCATCTATGCGCTGTTCTTGAGACCGCGCTGGCGCCATGTCTCGATGGCCGTCGCCGGGATCGCGGACGGTGTGCGGGGTAGGCTCGGACCGCTTCGGGCGCGCTGAGCGAAAGTGTCCTTGCTGCGTGTGGGGTCGCGTCGCCTAATTTACACAACTGTTTTGTAGCCGGAAGGGTTCCGGCTACAAATACGACTCAACTTACTTTGGGGATTGAAAAATGGAACGCCGGTCGCAGACGAAGAGTGTCGACCTGTTAAGGCCCGAGTCGTTCTGGTGGCCGGCGCGCATTGTTCGCTCGGCATGGCTGGAACATGCTCCTTTCGCATTCTGGTTAGTAAGCGTGCTGCGACCGAGAACGCTTGTTGAACTGGGCACGCATAACGGCTTCTCGTACGGCGTGTGGTGTCAGGCCGTCGAGCGACTCAACTTGCTGACGCGTTGCTATGCCGTGGACACGTGGCGCGGCGATTCTCACGCTGGAAAGTACGACGATTCCGTTTTCCTGGAGCTCTCCCAATACAACCAGGAAACGTATCCGACTTTTTCGAGTTTGATCCGCTCGACTTTCGATGAGGCTCTCGAACACTTTCAGGACGGCTCCATCGACCTGTTGCATATTGACGGCCTGCACGACTACGACAGCGTGCGTCACGACTTTGAAACCTGGCTTCCGAAGATGTCGAATAAGGGCGTTGTTCTGTTCCATGACACGAACGTCCGCGAACGCGATTTCGGTGTCTGGCAATGCTGGGCCGAACTGAGCCGGCGCTATCCGTCCTTCGAGTTTCTGCATGGATTCGGTCTCGGCGTGCTCGCTGTCGGTACCGAGATTCCGGGTGGGCTGCGCTCGCTGGTCGATGCGAAGGACGTCGCGATCAGCGAGACTCGTGAAGCGTATTCGCGACTGGGCCGTGCCATCACGCTGCAGCAGATGCTGAACGAAACGTGTGCCGCGCTGGACCAGCACGTCGATGAATTGCGCCGGACGACGAGCGCGCTGACCAGCGTGAGCGCCGAACACGATCGGCAGAAGGCCGAACATGACCGGGATAAGGCCGAACTGGCGGATCTCGCCGAGGAGCAGGGCCGTCTGGAACACAGCCTGAACGACGAAACCGAACGCGCCGATGATCTCGAAAGAGAACTGGACATGGAGCGGGACGCCCGCAAGCTCGCGACCGAATCCTACCGGCGCGCGAACGACGATGTGACGGCGCTGCGCGCTTCCACGTCGTGGCGGCTGACTGCGCCCGTCCGGGCCGCGGCTATGTCGATGCGCCGTCCGCGCACCGCGCTGGGACGCGTGGGGCAGCTTTCGGCAATCGTCCTCAGTTCTGTGAATCAGAACGGCTGGCAATCCACGCTTCAGAAGATCATCGATATCTCGCGACAGCGCGGCGTCGCGGGCATGCTTCGCGGAGGATCCGGGCTGGGCACCGCGCTGGTCACGCCGCGGTTCGAATTTAGTTTGCCGCTTCGCCCGGCGCTTGAGCAGCTTTCTTTCCGCGTGCTGATCATCGCCGAGACCAGCATTCCGCAGTGCTTGAAATATCGAGTGACGCAAAAGCAGCGGATGGTCGAGAGCCTTGGCGTGGACTGCTCGGTCGCGAGTTGGACAGATACACAGACGTGCATGGATCTGCTGCAGACGCACTCGATGGTGATTTTCTACCGCGTGCCCGGGTTTCCTGGTCCGATGGCCATGATCGAACAGGCCAGGGTGCTCGGTCTTGTGACGTTCTGGGAAGTCGACGATCTGATCTTCGATGCTGAAAAGTACATCCTGAATTCGAATCTGAAAGACGTCGGTCTCGAAGCAAAACGCGGCGTGCTTTCTGGCGTGCCGCTGTACCGATCGGCCATGCTGGCTTGCGATTACAGCATTGCTTCGACTCAGGGTTTGTCGGAGGCCATGCTTGAGGCCGGCGTGAAGAAGACTTTTGTGATCGAGAATGCACTCGACGCTGAAACGGTCCGCACGGCAAACACGATCAATGCATCCACGCGGCGCAAAAAGGACAAATTCCTGCGTATCGTCTATGGCTCGGGAACCAAGACGCACGATGCGGATTTCCGCGTCGCGGCAGCGGGCATCAAGATGGTGTTGCGGCAGCGGCCTGATGTAAAGCTGCGGATCATCGGTGAACTGGGATTGCCGGAAGATTTCGCGGAAGTCGCGTCGCAGATCGAGCGCCTGCCTTCGTCGAACTATGCAAATTATCTTGGGCGTCTTGCGGAATGTGACGTCAGTATCGCACCGCTCGAAAACAGCATCTTCAACGATGCCAAGTCGAACATCAAATATCTCGAAGCATCGGTCGTGAAGCTGCCGTCCGTTTGCTCGCCCGCCGCCGCATTCAAGACCGCGATCCGTCATGGCGACACCGGATTTCTCGCGGGCACGCCCGCAGCCTGGAGCGAGTCACTGCTCGCCCTGATCGGTGACGCCGGGCTGCGCCGCGACATGGCCGAGCGCGCCTACGATCACGTCATGTCCGACTACTCGCCGCAGGCGATCTCGGAGCGGCAGGTCGCGCCGGTGCTCGCGCCGTACCAGCCGCAGCAGCAACAGAAAAAGCTCCGCGTGCTCGGCGTCAACGTGTATTTTGAGCCACGCAGCTTCGGTGGCGCAACCATCATCGCGGAAGCGATGGCTTCGCGCATCAACGCCACGGCAGACATGGAGTACTTCATGTTCACGTCGCTGCCGACGAGTCAGGTGAAGGCGTACACGCTGGTGCGCTACGAAGCGCATGCGGGCGGGGTGTTTGGCATGGGCCTTCCAGTCGAAGGCGATCCGGCCTACGGGTTTGAAAATCCGAAGTCGGTCAGTTCGTTCCGCGAGGCGGTGCGTGCAGTGCGGCCGGACGTGGTGCATCTGCACAGCATTCAGGGCATCGGCGCGAGCATTGCCGAGGTGTGCCAGGACGAGAAAATCCCGTATGTCGTGACGCTGCACGATGCCTGGTGGATCTGCGGGCGACAGTTCATGATTACTGGCGAACGGCGCTACTGCTTCCAGCGCAAGATCGATCTGAATGTTTGTTCGACCTGCGTCGACGACGCCGGCCTGAATACGTATCGGCAGTTCCGTCTGCACGACATTCTGAAATCTGCGTCCATGCTGCTGGCGCCGAGCGAATTCTTCGTTGGCCTGTACACTGAAAACGGTTTCGATCCGGCGAAGATTGTACTCAACAGGAACGGCATCATGGCTCCCGCCAAATGGGTCGCACACACGCCGACATCGGGGCGGCCGCTGCGCTTCGGCTACGTTGGCGGAGAAACTTCCATCAAAGGATCACAACTGCTGAAAGACGCCTTCAAACGGCTGAATCGATCGGATTACGAACTTACCGTCGTGGACAACGCAAGCAATCTGGGTCTGCGCACGATCGAGGTGCACACGTGGAAAGTGCAGGGCAAATTGCACGTGGTGCCTGCGTATACGCAGCAAACCATCGACGAATTCTTCGGCAGTATCGATGTGCTGCTGTTCCCCACCCAATGCAAAGAGAGCTTCGGCATGACGGTACGCGAAGCGCTCATCCGTGATGTGTGGGTCATCTCGACGGACGCGGGCGGGGCGGTGGAAGACATCGTGCCGGGTGAGAACGGACAGATCATCCCGCTGAACGATGATCCGGCGGAATTAGTGGCAGCGATGACGGCCTTGCTCGACGATCGGCGCAGGTTGGAGGGTTATCAGAACCCGTACAAGGACAAGATTCGCGTTTTCGACGAACAGGCAACTGAGCTGCACGCGTTGCTCAAGAGCGTGACCGAATGCGCGGAACAACCGCTGGTGGCCGGGACTTCGCCGTTCTGAGTGCGTGCGAGGTGTAATCATGAATAAACGGAATAACAACCGCCTCTTGCGAGTCGGGCAGCGTCTGCATGGCGCATTGACCAAGGTGCGCGATTCAGGTGGTATGGCGTCGGCGGTGCGCGCGACGCTGCGCATGGTTCGCCGCGAAGGATTGCGCGGCGCGGCGTGGCGCATCCGCGGCATGACCCGCGAGGCCGTGCGCTATCCGCAGTGGGTAGCTGCATATGACACGCCCGACGATGCCGCAATGAAAGCGTTTTCGCTCGAACTGGAAGATGCAGGCATCAACACGCTCATTTCGGTGGTCGTGCCGGTGTACAACGCGCCGGAGCGGCACTTGCGAGAGATGATCCAGTCAGTGCTGCGCCAAAGCTATCGGCACTGGGAGCTGTGCATTGCAGACGATGCCTCGACCGCTGTGCACGTGCGCGCCGTGCTGGAAGAATTTGCCCGCCGCGACGAGCGGATTCGCGTGACGTACCGGCCGGTGAATGGCCATATCTCCGAAGCGAGCAACAGCGCACTCGAGCTTGCGCGTGGATCGTTTGTGGCCTTGCTCGACCACGACGATATCTTGCCGCGTCACGCCCTGGGCACGGTAGCGAGGTACATTCGTGCGCATCCCAACGCGCGGCTTTTCTATAGCGATGAAGACAAGGTTTCTGAAGACGGACGCCGCCACACACCGCATTTCAAACCGGACTGGGACCCGGAACTGATTCTTCAGTACAACGTGTTCTCGCATCTCGGCGTGTTCGAAACACGTCTGATGCGCGAGGCCGGCGGTTTTCGTCGTGGCCTCGAAGGCAGTCAGGACCACGATCTGATCTTGCGTTGTTTGCGAGTGGCGGGCAACGCGGCGGTCGCGCACATTCCACACGTTTTGTATCACTGGAGAACGATCGAGGGCAGCACGGCGGTCAGCGTGGAAGAAAAGCCGTACTCCGTCGTGGCGAGCCTGCAGGCAGTCACGGACCATCTGCGCGAAACCGCTGTGGATGCCACGGCCATTGCGCCGCAGACCGATTTTCCCTTTGTGCGGATCGACTATCGCTTGCCCGCTGCGCTGCCGACGGTTCACGTGCTGATCGAACATGCCGGTGATATCAATGCCTTGCGCCGCTGTGTGGCGAGCATCGTGTCACGCACCGCGTATGCGACGCTGCGCGTGTCGATCGTGGCGGACGCAGATCTCGAGCGGCTGGCCGCGTTGTTTCCGAATGTGCAGTGGGGGACATCGCTTGATCATATCGTGAACAGCATCTACGACGACTACGTTTGTTTTGTCGACGAACGTGTGGAAGTTGCGGACTCCACGTGGCTGAATGAACTGATGAAGCTCGCCACGCGCGAGGGCGTTGGGGCCGTGGGAGCGTCGTTATGGAAGCCAGATGGGATGCTCTTTGCTGGCGGTCTGGTGCTGACCTCCAAAGATAGCGGTGTGCCGATCCACGCAGGGATCGCGCGCCGCAGCCTCGGTTACTTCGGCCGCGCGATGCTAATACAAAGCGTATCGGCTTTGTCGTGGTCGTGCGCGGTAGTAAGGCGCACTCATTTCCTTAAAGCGGGCGGCTTCACTGTGCCGGGCGGCGGGCGCTTCGACCGTGATGTCTCGTTGAGCCGGCGCATCGCTGGGCTCGGGCTGCGCAATGTGTTCGTGCCGCGCGCCGCTGTGACCATTCACGCGCATGAACGCCCTTCCGGCGATGCACATGCGCTGGTAACACCGATTCGCGATCCTGCCTATAACCCGAATCTCGCACTCGACGCTCAGAAACCGGGCGCGACGTTTGATCTTGCATTTCCGCCGCGCGTCGGTCTGTTCGGGTAAGCCGGAACGCTTGCACGGTCAGCGCGGTTTGGCCTCGCCGTGCCGGAAGACCCACAGCTTCGCCAGCACGAAATTCACCACCATGCCGGCGACCGATCCGGCCGCGACGGCTGCAAGCGGCGTCAATGCATGCGCGGGCAACAGACGGAGGGCGAGCACGTAGGCTGCATAGTTGCACGCGCCTCCGCCGATCATCGCAAGCAGATACTGATAGAACTCGCGCAGGATCGAACGATGCGCCCCCGGTGTGAACGTGATGCGCCGGTTGATCTGCCAGGTCGCGACGACCGCGCACAAGAAGGAGACGACACGTCCGAGATAGGGACCCGCACCAAGATGCAGCATGACATAGAGTACGCCTGCATCGACCAAAAAACCGACGCCGCCTGCGATCGCGAAACGCAGAAACTGTGAACCCATGATCAGTCCTCTTTCGTTTCCCAAGCCGGAATCGAAAGGTAAGCGAGATGTTTGGTTTCGTTGCGCCCGTGTGTGACGGTATCGAGCACGATGCCGCAGATCAGAAGGATGGCGCCGATCATGGCCAACACGCTGCTCAGAATGACTGTCGGAATGCGCGGGACAAGGCCGGTCTCAATGAAGGTTTCGAACACCGGAATGGCGAACGCGATAGAGAGAAGCGAGCAGATTGCAAAGCCCGTCGTGAAGAAAGCGAAGGGCTTCTCGGATTTGAACAGCCGCATAATGGTCATCAGGATGCGGAAGCCGTCGCGGTATGTATTGAGCTTACTCTCCGACCCTTCCGGACGCGACTTGTAATCCGTGACGATCTCCGCAACGGGCATGCGCATGCTCAGTGCGTACACGGCGAGTTCCGTTTCGATCTCGAAGCCCTTCGAGTGCGCGGGAAAGGTCTTTGCATAGCGGCGCGAGAATACGCGATAGCCCGATAACATGTCCTTGAAGGTCTTGCCGAAAATGGTCGCCGCGCATTGCGTCAGCATGACGTTGCCGAAGCGATGCCCCAACCGATACGCCGTCTGTTCGTCGCTCAGACGCGAGCCCACGACCATGTCGAGCTTGTTGCGGATCAGAGTGTCGATGAGTTCGGGCGCGACGGTGGCATCATAAGTGGCGTCGCCATCGGCCATGACGTAGACGTCTGCGTCGACGTCTGCGAACATGCGCCGCACGACATTGCCCTTGCCCTGAAACGGCACCGTGATGACCTCCGCTCCGGCAGCGCGTGCGATGTCCGCGGTGCCATCGGAGGAGTTGTTGTCGAACGCAATGATGGAAGCGTCGGGCAAGTGCTGCCTGAAGTCGCGCACGACAGTTGCGATTGCGGCTGCTTCGTTATAGCAGGGAATGACGACGGCCACGCGCAGGCCCGGATAACGATCGAGCATAATGTCTGGAATGTTCGTCATATTGGCGAGGGGATTGACGCGTATTGTATACGCAGGTCATCGCGAACTAGTAGCCGGCGGTTTCGGTACAATCCGGGTCTTTTTCAAGCCTACGGTGCGGCTGCGAAGCCGCGTCCGCCTGAGTGAGACATGCAATCAATCAAAACGCTTTTCGCTGCATTCGAACGGCTTCCGTTGTGGAAGGTGTATGTCTTTTTCGCCATGCCGATCGGCTTATTTCTGGTCTTTGCAACGCCGCCTTTCCAGACGCCCGATGCCGCAAATCACTTCTATCGGGCCATTCAGATATCGGAAGGCCAGTGGCGAGCCTATCGGTTTGACGGCACCTCGGGCGGGCAAATCGATGCGAACGCCGTCAAATTCGCGGTCACCTACGAGCCGATGGAAGCGCGCGCCGACATCAAGGCGAGTCGTGCGATGGCTGACGCCATTGCGCCGCTCCAGTGGAACGGCGAGCTTGTGAATACGGGCTTTCCAAATACAGCGATTTATCCGGTGTTCGCCTATCTGCCGCAGGCCCTTGCCGTCGTGGCCGGCCGCGCCCTTCACATGACGGTCGTCAACACCTACAAACTGACCTGCCTGGTCGGCTTGTTAGTGAGCATGCTAATCACAGCGACGTCGTTAGGCGTTGCGCGCCGGTCGGCGCGCTTCATCTTATTTGTTGCATTGCTTCCGACTACGCTGATGATCTCGGCGTCCGTCAGCCAGGAAGTCGTGATGATCCCGCTGTGTTTCCTGGTCATTGCACATTTCGAACGTTTCGTCGCTCTCCAACAAGCATTTCAGGGCCGTTGGCGGTGGATCTTCGGTGCTGCTGTTGCAGTTTGCGCATCAGCGCGGCCGCCCTATGGCGCGCTCGTACTTCTGCTTTTCTACCCGGGAATGTGTGTATCCACGGACGGCACTTATCGTTTCTGGACACGCTTCGTGGTTGCGGTGGCAACCGGTGCAGCCAGCCTCATTGCGATGAAAGTGTTTCAGTCACCCGCATGGACGCCGGCAGCGCCGCCGCGCTCGGTGCCCGGCCAGCTCGATTTCTTGGTACATCACCCTGCGGCGGTGTTTAAAATCGCGTTCGACACAATGCACGCGAATGCGTCGTTCTATCGTGATAGCTTCATCGGCGTATTGGGCTGGCTCGATGCGCCACTCGCTGGAACGTTCTATTCGACGGCTAGCGTCGCAGGTGTCGTTGCGCTGATTGCGGGGTCGCTGGATCGCGATCCGCTCGACCGCGGCAGCAACACAATGCGACTGATGTTGATCGTACCCATGTTTGTGGGCTTTGCATTGACTTTCGCGGCGCTCTATTTGACATGGACTCCGGTCGGGCAGATGGTGGTCGAGGGCGTGCAGGGCCGCTACCTTACAGCGCTCGTGCCGCTGCTGGCGCTCGCGATGCCGAAGCTTGTTGCGACCAAGGGGCGCGAGTGGAAGGGCATGGTCATCACGCGGCAGCTCCTGACCGTCATCGTGCTAGCCTTGCCCTTCTTTACGTTTGAGCAGATCGTGACGACGATCATCAACCGTTTCTATCTGCAGTGATCGATCGAGGACAAAGGATTAGCTCGTACGGACCCTGGACGAGGGGCGGTGATAGGTTAGACGTGTAACCTCCTGCAACGGGGTGGGCTTTGGTGCACAAGCTTCAGATACAATGCGCGTTTGTCGCGCGTTCCGCTGCGGCATCGCTTTTCCTTTAAGAGAAAAATCACGCATGTACGTCGCAATCTCCGATCTGCGCGAAAGCCTAGTCCGATGGCGTCTTTGGATGCTTCTCGGCTGGCTTGAAATCCGGCAGCGGTATGCCCGCTCACGCCTTGGGCCGTTCTGGCTCACGGTCAGCACCTGCGTCATGGTGACGTCCATCGGACTTGTGTACGGCACCTTGTTCGGTCAGGACATGCACGATTACCTGCCGTTTCTGGCGGTGAGCCTCGTTTTCTGGACAATGTTTTCGTCCGTGATCAACGAGGGTGCGCAGGCCTATATCAATAGCGCGACATATATCCGGCAGATCCGCACGCCGCGCCTCGTTTTCGTTCTTCAGGTGCTGTGGCGCAATATCATCATTTTGGGACACAACTTCATAATCGTCCTGGCGTTGCTGGCTATCTTTGGAGTGCGCGACTACCGCGCGCTGCCACTAATCGTGCCGGGCTTCCTCCTCTTCGTTCTCAATGCCACTTGGATCGCCATGCTGGCGGCGCTCATATCGGCGCGGTTTCGGGATCTGCCGCAGATCATTGCGGCGCTGCTGCAGGTTGCATTTTATGTAACGCCCATCATCTACAGACCGACGTCGCTGAATCGATTTGCATGGATCGTGGAGTTCAATCCTCTTGCCTACATGATCGAACTCGTGCGCGGTCCTCTCATCGGCGTCTTCCCGAGTTTGCTGACCTGGATAGTCAGCGCTGGAATGGCTGTGATCGGCTGGCTCGTCGCTTTGTTCTTCACTGGCCGTTACGAGAAGCGTATTCCTTACTGGGTCTGACATGGCATATATCCATTTGAAAAATGCGTCGCTGGATTTGCCGATCTACGACGTTCAGAGCCGTTCATTAAAAAAGAGAATCTCTTCGCTTCGCAATCGTGAACCGAACGCTGATCTGCAGAGCAAGACGGTCATGCTCCGCGCACTCAACGAGTTGTCGTTTCGCATCGAAACGGGTGACCGTCTTGGACTTGTTGGACATAACGGAGCGGGGAAGTCAACTCTCCTTCGCGTGCTTGCGGGCATTTATGCGCCCTCGTCCGGTGTGGTGGAAACGCATGGAAAGATTGTTCCGTTGCTGGATATCAGTCTTGGCATGGACGAGAATTCGACGGGCCGTCAGAACATCCGGTTGCGCGGTCTATTGCTCGGAATGAGCGATGCGGAAATCGCCGAGAAAGAGGAAGAGATCGCTCAGTTTTCGGACCTCGACAGCTTTCTCGATCTTCCGATCCGCACCTACTCCAGTGGAATGCGGGTTCGACTTGGCTTTGCCATCTCCACGGCTGTCGACGCGGACATTTTGCTGCTGGACGAGGTGATGGGGGTGGGCGACGCGTCTTTCAAGGAAAAAGCCAACCGCCGACTAGCTGAATTGCACGAACGCTCTGAGATCGTCGTCCTGGCGCTTCATGATAATGCCGTCATCCGCAAGACCTGCGAGAAAGCGCTTTGGCTGGACCGTGGCCACGTCCGCATGTTCGGCGCTACGGATGGAGTGCTGGCAGCGTATGAGGCGAGCGTGAACTAAATCGTCGAGGTGTCTTGCCGTGTGAGAGCGTGCGCTTGCGTTAGCTCTCTCTTGGTTTGAACGGCAGGGCAAACGTTGTCGCGAGGTTTTTCGCAGAATGCTTTGACTTTCGAGCGAGTTGCGCGAGCGGCTGCCGTAACAAGAGAGCGCGAGCGTGCACAAAGGCTCGCTAGTATTAGTTGGTTTCCACGCAGGAAAACAATGCACACAAATCTTATGCCGGCCTCCGTCGCCGGTGGTTCCGATTTCCGCGATGCCGTCGATGCCATCATCGACCCGAAACTGGCGCCTCTTTTCTGGCGCGCAGACCGGATCGATGCACGCAGCGCCTGGTGCGGGCACATCCCCTTCGCGCACTGGTTGATTGGCGCGACACGACCCAGTACGCTTGTGGAGCTTGGTACTCATGCGGGTGTATCGTATGCCGCGTTTTGCCAATCGGTGGAACGTCACGGATTGACTACGCGGTGCTACGCGGTCGACACCTGGGCCGGCGACGCGCATGCGGGCAACTACGGCGAGCGTATCTTCGCTGAGCTTTCCCAGTATCATCGCGCGCGCTTCTCGACGTTTTCAACGCTACTGCGCATGACCTTCGACGAAGCGTCCGCGCACTTCGCAGACGGCGGCATTGATCTGCTGCATATAGATGGCTTGCATACATATGAAGCTGTGCGCCACGACTTCGAGACCTGGAAGCCGCGTCTGAGCGAGCGAGCTGTGGTCCTTTTTCACGACACGAACGAGCGTCATGACGATTTCGGCGTGTGGAAGCTGTGGGCGGAGCTGCGCGACGAGTACCCGTCCTTTGAGTTCGTGCATGGTCACGGACTGGCCGTATTACTTGTGGGGCAGAGCCAGCCTGAGTCTCTGCGCCGCCTCGCTGAGTTGAACTCGGAAGATGCCTTTGCGGTGAAACAGCGCTTCTCACTGCTTGGCGAACGCTGGGAGGCGGAGCAGCAGTTGCTGCAGCAGCATCAGGGAGCGCTTGAGTATCTGCAAGCGACGAGTGAGCGACATCAGCAGCAGCTGGCTCAAGTCAGGTCAGAGCATGAAGCCGCGATCCGAACGCTGCGTGAACGGAGCGCCGCCGCCGCGCAGTCCGCACACGATTCGAATGCCGATCGGCCCGATCTGGATCTCGCCGTTGAACGCCTCACCGCGCAGCTGATTGAGGCCCAACGCAGAACGCGCGAAGCTGAGCGCACGCTCTGGCTCACGCGGCAGGACGCGGATGCGCGAGCGAGTGCGCAGGACGCGCAAGCGAGCGCGCAGTCAAATGCGCAGGTAAGCGCGCACGCCCATGCCATTGCCTTATTGCGTGACGAGGTTGCCTTGCTCGACGGCACGCGCGCGTCGCTCATCGATGAGCGCAATGCCGAGCGGTCGCTGCGCATGCAGATTGAAGGAAGCAGCTTCTGGCGCGCGGGAAGGCCGCTGCGCGTATTTTTCACGAGACACGCCCGACTAAGGAGATTGCTCCGCACTTCCGCTCGTCTGATGGTCTGGACCGCAAGCGGCAAGCTGGGCCGTCAGTTCGCGGCGCGGCGGGCCACGATGGCGAATGCCGCGGTCATTGCTCAATCGCCTTTCTTCGACGCGAACTGGTACGTGCAGCAGTATGACGACGCTCGTCATTCGGGGCTTGCTCCGGCGGTGCATTATGCGATTGTGGGCGTGCATGACCTCCGAAACCCGGGCCCTTTGTTCGACGCGAAGTGGTACGCGGCGAATTGTCATGGTCTGAGCGGCACGGGGCTCAATCCGCTTGTCCACTTCGAGCGCTACGGTCGCGGACAAGGGCAGGGCACGCAGCCCGTTTCGGCAGGCGCCGCTCCGGTCGCATTTCAGGCCGCACCAGTTCCGGCCATGGCAGTGGTGATCGCGACGCCCATTCCGCTGGCGAAGGACCTGATCGAACAACGCTTTAGCTCGCTGCTTCCGCTCAACGTCTATCCGGAACGCGGCACACAAAAGCGCGTCACGATGGTGACCGACAGCATCAGCGCGGGCAGCCTGTTCGGCGGAGTGGGAACCGCAATCGTCTTTAGCACGCTGCTTGCAAAGCGATTCGCGACATCGCTTCGCCTGGTGACACGCACGGAAGCGCCCGATCCTTCGGCGTTCGGGACGATTCTTAAGTTAAACAACATCGAATGGGACGGAAACATCGAGTTCATTTTCTCTCCCTCGAGTGATGGATACGGGGTGCCGGTCGGCGAAAACGAACTGTATGTGACGACATCGTGGTGGACCACGCGAGCGGTCCGGCAGGTCTGCAAACCTTCGCAGATCGTTTATCTGTTGCAGGAGGATGAGCGGATGTTCTACCCTCATGGCGACGACAGACTTCGCTGCATCGAGACAATCAGCGATCCCGATATCTCTGTCGTGGTCAACTCGGAGATCCTGTTCGATCATCTGACAAAAGGGCCTGAGCCTTTACCGAATCTTCGGTCCAACGGAACCTGTTTCGAACCGTCGTTCCCGTTCCTGGCTGGCCGTTCTGCCAAGGTTATGGTGGAAGATCCACAGGAGAAGCGACGCTTCTTTTTCTACGCGCGCCCCAATAATTTGCGAAATCTGTATTGGCGCGGCCTCGAGGTGCTTATCGACTGCCTCAACGACGGAACCTTGAGTGCTGACGAATGGGAGTTTCATTTCGTGGGCAAGGATATGCCCGATGCGGCGCTGCCCCACGGGATTCGTCCTTTTCTGCACCGTAACTTGCCATGGAGGGACTACCTAGATCTCGTCTCGGATATGGATATTGGTCTGTCGCTCATGGATACGCCGCATCCTAGCTATCCGCCATTCGATTTGGCGGCGACCGGCGCTATCGTGGTAACGAACCAGCACGGCTGTAAGCGTTCGCTTCACAAGTACTCGGACAACATCATTTGTGTCGAGCCCGGTGTGGAGTCGCTGAAGGAGGGCGTGAGGCGCGCGGTCGCGCTGGCGGGCGACAAGGCGCGGCGCCAGTCGAATGCTGCCTCGAACGCCATCCCGTTCGACTGGTCAAATTCGTTAAGCACGGTGTTCGCCGCGCTCGGCGACAGACTAAAAAAGAGTGATCATGTTTGAGTCGGCGCTGATCGATCCAATTGCCTACCGTGATCCATGGGACATGCCGTTCGAGCGACGCATGTCCATGCTGTGCGCACGAAAGACACGAATCGCGTACTTCTACGATCTTCCGGACACCAGCACGTTCAGGTATCGCGCTTTCAACATGGTCGAAGCCGTAAACGACGACGCACCTGGCGGGGTGTCGGCGTCCTGGTTTCACCTGGGCGATTTTTCGCAGATGCATTCCGTTATCGCGGCAGCAGACGTGCTTGTGTTCTGCCGGGGCAAATATTCGCCCACACACGCGCGCGTGGTCCATGCGGCCCGACAGCGCGGCATTCCCGTAGGATTCGATATCGACGATCTCGTCTTTGATCCTCAGTACGCGCATATGGTGCTGGATACGCTGGATCAGGACACGAACAATGACGGCGCGCTGACCGAATTCTTCGGATTCATGGCGCGCCATGGCGTGCTGCTAAAGCTGTGCGATTTCGCGGTGACGACCAATCGGTTCCTCGCCGACCGTATTTCGGATTTCGCGCCGGACTTGCGCGTGGGGATCGTGCCGAATTTCTTGAATCGCCGTCAGCAGGAACTTTCGGAAGAGTTGTTCTTGCGAAAGAGCGCGACCGGATTCGAAACGTCGCGGCCTTATAGCATCGGCTATTTTAGCGGCACACCCACGCACAGAAGAGACTTTGCGGTGGCGTCGCAGGCGTTGGCACAGCTTCTTGAGCGCCATCAGGACTTGCGCCTGACCGTGGTTGGCTTCCTTGAGTCCGGACCGTACCTCGAACGCCACCTCGACAGGATCGACCGATATCCGCTGCAAGATTTCCTGAATCTGCAGCGATTGATCGCCTGCACCGATATCAACATTGCTCCGTTGATCGACAACACCTTCACGAACTGCAAGTCGGAACTGAAGTATTTCGAGGCGGCGATTACCGGCACGCTCACCGTCGCGACGCCGACCTTCACCTTCAAGGACGCCGTTAATCATGCGCGAAGTGGTTATCTTGCGCGTTCCTTCGAATGGCGCGACGTTCTCGAAGCTGCGCTTTGCGTGCTTAACGACCGTGACCGCTATGCAGAAATCGCCCACACTGCCTTCGAGCAATGCAGTTCCGCTTATGGATGGAACCGGCAATCGAAGAGGATCAGGAGTGTCATACTCGGCTCTTGACGCACCGCAGGCGCGAGTCGGGCGCGGGTGACGCTGCCCGGCGCGATCAACCGCTTCGTCGGCCGAGAACGGCGCTCATGAGCGATCGAATCTGCGCTTTGATTTGCGCGAAGCCCGGTCGTCGGACCGCGTTGATTACGTATTCGAGTTCTTTGCAACGCGTGTTGGCCGCTTCGAGCGCTTTTTGCAGTCGCTCATTCTCGGGGCCGTGCACCATGCGTTCATTATTTGAAGGCAAAATCTCCGGGTCTATGGGCTCCGCCAAACCGATACCGAAACAGAACACCGGTTTGCCTGTGAGGGTCCGAATCTCCCTCGCCTGAGCAGGATCGCTTTCGACGAAAAGCATGCCGCCAAGCGTGCGGTAGGCGTCTGCTTTCATTTTCGCGTGGGCTTTGACCCGCCTGCGTTCCGCGCCCGTCGGGAGATTGCACATGATCAGGCGTTCGTACCGAATGCCCTGTCGCTGCAACCATGTTTCCGTCTGGGCCCTGTACTTTTCGAGGCGGGCCGTGACAATCGCGCCAAGCGGAACTGTGGGAATTAGTCGTGGCGTCGCGCCGAGGCAGAAGGCTTCGTACGCTGGGCCGTCGTCGTTTTGCTCGGGCGTCGGATCCACACACAACACGCCATCCAGATCGACGCAATAAAAGCGCGAGTTGTCGTGATGCATCATGTTCCATTCGAACACGCGAGGAAACGGAACGAGTTCAAGATGCAGATCGACGCGCGGAAGCGCTGCCGGCAGGCAAAAAGCCGCCATGTACTTGATATTAAAGGCAGTGTCGAAACCTTCATCGGCGAATCGCCTGCGTAGATCCGCGAAGGTGACACCGTTACCTGATGAGTCGTCGACGATTAGGACGCGGGAATTCGCGTGTCGACCATCTTCGAAGAGCCTATGCTTGCTGCTTTTGCGTCGTGTATAGGTATGGTCGAAGCGTCCGTTAAGGAAATCGTGGAGATGAAAAAAGGGGAGATTCAAATGTAGTGCGAGCATCGTTCCGACCAGCAAGCCACTGCGCGGGACGCCGACGATGCAATCGAACTCCTGAAAGGCATCTAAATTACGTAGCAAGGCGGTATTGAGATCCGAAATCGTCCTTACATTCAATGCCGGGTCATGCAGACCAAGACGGCCTTCGTCACCTTCCACCGCGTTCCAGTACATTGGTACGTCCTCTTCCTTGGGTCGGCGCAAACTTGACCCAGTAAAAGATCTCATTAGCCGCCCACGCAGGCGTTCGCGTGTGCGGCGCGCTGCCGTCTATCTCGACCAGCGCCGCGCCATGGTGACGACGGAACGCAATGGCGCGGTTACGCGCCACGAGTTCGAGTGCTCCATTTCCGCGACGCGAATCTGTGCAGACTCGCCGTGTGTGATCGCTACTCGCGCTTCGGCGAGTTGATGGCGCGTGACCCGCAGTTCTTCGCTTACTTCGCGTAACGCTTGCGCCTGCTGATTCAGCGATTTTTCCTGGGCGCTAATGATGTCCTCCCGCTCGCGCCGTTCCCGCTCAGTGACCTCAAAAGCGTCTACGGGCAACTCCCGCGCCATCGATTGAACTCGTTTCCAGCTCTCGATGATCTCCACTTTGTCCTTCGATGGACGAAGGCCGACGAAAAACTCCAGCGTGTACTTCTGCGTGTCTTCGAAACGCTCGCATGCGAAGTCGATCAGCCCCGATTCCGCCAGAGCCAGGAACAGCGTCGCGAACGATCTGGGCGTGAAGACCCAGCAATGGCTGTCGTAATAGGTTCCTTGCTCCAGAGCGTCGCGGGCGACGCGAAGCGCCTCCGAGACGCTTCGGTGCGGTTTGAGGTTGGCCAGGTCCAGAGCACCATCCCACGCGCGCCCGCAATCCACTGATGCAACATTGAGATGATGATCAAGAATCTCGTGCGTCTGTGGAAGACGCGCCCTACACAGAAAAGCAGTGAGCACATCGCTCAGCCGCGTCTCCTGCCGCAGAAAATCGAATGTGAAGCGACGGTCGGGAACGGCCAAGCGCACAGTTCCGGAGTCTTTCAGGATGCTGCGTAATTCCCCGAGCCAGGTGACGAGGTCGGGCACATGCTCGATCACGTGCGAAGCAACGATATAGTCGACCTTTCGGTGTTTGACGGCGTCTGCGAGCGTGTTTCGTCCCCAGATGGCATCGACATCTACGATCTCGGCCACGTTAACGTTGGGATCGTTTCGGTACTTCTCAACCAGAGTGGGCCGATCCGTATAGTCTACGTAAATAATTTCTCCGTCCACTCGCCGGACGAAAGGTCGATGCAACGGTCCAATCTCGACGCCGGTCAGTTGCGAAGGGTTTAGGCCTGCTAGTATGATCGATCGATCCATCGTATTCCTATTGGTCGATAAAGCGAGAGAATCAGCCAAGCGAACTCAGGAAGAGAGCAAAGTATAGCCAAGGATCAATGCATACGTCGCCGAAGACGCCGTCCATGTATCCGCGGGTCTGCGCTTGGGCCGCGCGCTTTGAGCTAATGTGGCCCCGGCGGATCCAAGCTCAAATCGGCAAGCGGCCTTCTTTTCTGCCGTGCGCTTCATAGTGAGCAAGCCCTGACGGAATGTGCCCTCTAACAACGGCCTCCGCGACATCTGGATAACGAGCCAGATAGGCTGCCTCATTGAAAGGCACCTTTCGGCTCAGTTCAAGGATAAACTGCTCCTTTTTCGCGATATCCTGTGATAGCTCGGCCACCTGCGCAGAAAGCTCGGCTATGGTCCTTTCGCGGTCGCCGATTGCATCGTCCTGGACGTCGAGCGCTTGCGCACGATACTGCGCGAGTAGTGGCGCGCCGGACATTGCTATGTCGTATTGGCGTTTGCGCTGGTTCCTGCCCGCGACCACTGGCCATTCGTGAAACCACGAAGAAAGAATGTCCGTATCGAATGTACTGATCGCCAAACCGGGCGCCGACAATGCTAGATTGACGGACAACTGATCGCGGCGGGAGTAGCGCATCACTTGATTGTACCAGTCGGTCATGGCGCCAAGTGCGCGGTGGCGGTCGTGCCGCCGGATCATCACGCCAGTCCAGTAAGGGCGCTGCAAGAGCAGGTCGAAGTTGAGCAACTGGTAATGCGAAAGCTGCTCGAACACGCGCGCCGGCTCGTCGAGCCCTTCACGCGCGACCGCAATAAATTCATCGAGCAGCGTGCCACGGAGTGTGTGCCAAGGAAGAGCGATGTCTGCGTCGCCTAGATAACGAGCAATGATCTGTTCTGCCGGGACTTTTAGTTGCACCGTGTTGTCCACATAAAGCGACACGTCGAACTCGGAGAGATACTCCTGGGCAAGGATTTTTATCCGCCGCTGGCTGCGCACCGAGTCCATCGGGAATGCCGGGCAGACGACTCGAATCTCCCAGGTGTCGCTTTGGAGAGATGGGCTGTCTGTGAAACAGATGTGCGGAAGGCCGCTTTCTCCACTTGCTTGTACTTCATTGAGCGTTTCATATTCACCAATGAGGCATGTATAGACGCAGGCTTTCTTTAGATTCATGGCGCTTTGATGGTCTCGTCGCCCGACGATGAGCCGGGAACTAAAGGAGAGTGACACTTGCCGTCTTCCGCGCTAGAGTCCGCTGCCTATGATTACAGCGGTCGGAAACAGCACCCGCAAATTGCAGTGAGGAGGGCTTCAGATTCGGCCGACGGATGATTCTTGAACAGGTGAACAAATACTTGCAGATGTTCGTGATAATGAACCAGTCGCAAGTGTACCCGGGTTGCGACCAGGTTGTTATCCGCGTTTGCTGCGATGCGCAAGATATTACCGATGACTGTAACGGGTCAGGTATGACTGTGACGCTATTCCGTGCCGAAAGTCTTCTTCGGCACCTTGCTGCAACGCAATTTGGGTGAGTCATGGCTGTCGTTCCGACGTTCGAGCGAATCTAGATAGAGCGATATAAAAAATTTTTAAGACGGCGAACTGAGAAACAAGGGCCGTTCATAGTAACGTTCATTTGCGCGGCAACAATTCATCGGGTGTAGGTGAGGCCGTGAGATTTAATGTGTGCCAAAGGTCCTGGGACGATAACGGAAATGACGTTTTGTGACCGAAGCAACCGTGACGAACAAAGCAAGAGCTCAAAGGCACCGAAGATTTTCGCTGATGAACTGCTCGCGCAGGCACAGAACAAGGATGCCGATCGGTCCTAGGCGAATCGGGGCTGGCAGACCAACTCGAGAAACAACTGGCCGAGCGCATGCTCGCAGCCGAATTGCGCACTAACTAAAAGCGAAGCAGAGCAAGGCTTGCCTGGGTGTCACGCTGTCGTTCATCCGGCCCGGCAGGCCTGTGGAAAACGCCTACATCGAGAGTTTTAACGGGCGATTCCGCGACGAATGCCTGAACGAGCACTGGTTCGTTTCCATCCACCATGCCAGGCATTTAATCGAGAAATGGCGTATCGCGTACAACACCGAGCGGCCCCACAGCTCGCTCGGTTATCTGGCACCGATGCAACTCGCGCAGGCGCACGAGGCGAAGGAATTATTAACCTCGGACTCTAACTCCACTTCGTACTAAAACCGGGGGCAGTTCAATGCGCGCCGACTTCGACGCTCTGCTCTGTTTCGGTCCCTCGCGCGGGCTCGCTTCCCGTTGCGAGTGCTTCTGCTTCGTTCAGGAAGAGGTTGCGTTGCTCAGCACCGCGCACTTCGCTTCTGGAAGCAAACAACTGCCGCTGATAGGCCTTAAGTCTCACGCGCAGCAAATCGCGTTCGACTGTCACCACACGGAACTCGCCCTTCATGGGCGCGAGATCTGCGCGCAGCGCCTGCAGTTCGTCGGTAGAGGAAGAGGATGATGGCGGCATCGCTAAATTAGACCAGCGATGCCGGTTCTCGTTTCAGGTCACCCGCTGATAATAACGCCTCCGGATGCGCGCGCATCGCTTCGATGTCGATGCCCTCCAGTCGCCAGTGAAGTTGCTCTGTTCGCAGCATGAGCACCGCTTCCATGCGCGGCCATACGAAGCGGTCCTGAACGAGGCGTTCCACAAGAAGCCAGAAGCCGTTACGGTCCCACAGCAGCATCTTGATGCGGTCGCGCCGCTGATTGCTGAACACATAAACCGCACGCGCGAATGGATCGAGCTTCATTGACTGCTCGACGATGGCTGCGAGACCGTTGATGCTCTTGCGGAAGTCAACGGCGTCACGATGCACATAGACTTTCAGTTCATCGTCCAGGCGGAACATCGCACCGTGCTAGCGTCTCGATCATGGCCGATAGCAACGGCGCGTCATTGCCGCTGCATTCAAACCGGAGTGTGACGCCGTTGGGCATCTGCACCATCAACCGCGCCGAAGGGGGCGACGACGTCCTTGCTGCGGGGGTGTGGCAGGGTGCCTTCGCGGATGCGGGCGCGACCACCGCTTCGTGACTATCGACTTCGACTACCGGAACGAAAGCTGTGCCAGTTGGCGCCGGCTTTAGGGACGTGCCAGCCAGTCGCTGATGATGCACCTTAATCCACTTGCGCAGCAAGTTGGCGTTGACTCCATGCTTGAGTGCGAGTCCGGCGACTGAAGCACCCGACTCAAGACACGCTTCCACCAACTTCTGTTTGGTTTGCCGGTCATATCTGCGCTTGCCGTCCCGACCGACGTTGACGAACTTCAGCCGAGTCGTTTCTGAGTGCTCTGTTGTCATGAAAGGTGTCCACTGATTCGAAACAGTGGACATAGCCTGCACGCTCAGATCAAAAAGTTCCAGACGTCCATTTCTGCGCGCTTACTATTGAGCCGGCATGCCCGACTGCAGCTCCAGGGCAAGCGCGAATAACAACTAGCACGAATCACTGCGGACTATAGGATAATCAGTGCTCGATCACATTGACGCAGATAGGTCGTTCCGCCCTTAAGCGGTCGCGAACACTTCCACTCTTGCACATTGATGCCTTCCGGTTCCAGAGGGATGCAAATTCCGATGGCGCTCCTGCTACAGCTTTCAATTGTCATGAAAGAGCGCGGCGTTCACACCATCTTTCTGAAAAAGATTCCTTCGGGGCAAGCCAAATCGAAAGACCTATCAAAATCGCGAGCTTTCCGCCCACATAGGGCCAAGCTGAAGCGCACTATCCTATTCACCTATCCGCGTTCCAACGCATCGACCTGAGTGCAATGCGCTCCATCTCCGTGTTCCCGCGCGCCCAACGGACGCTACGTTCTTCACCCGCAGGACCCTGCGATCCTGCCATGTGCGCCGTGGGGGAGACTGAGTTCTCCAAAAACCGCATTGGCACTGGCTTGTAAAGCGAAACGCAGTTTTGCATTGTCTGAGAGCAACTTCGCACGGACAGTGCGAACGTCAACTATGCCTTTCGTCGAAGGCGACTTTCGCCAAGCTTGACTCGCGCAGTTCCAAATCGAGGCGACCGTGATGAGCAAGCTCGCAAGACGGGAAATCATTTGCACCGTGTGTGCGGATTTCTATATCCCATTCTGTCGGCTCGCGCTGCCGATACAAAAAGCGCAAAAGGAATTGCTTGGCTCGACGGGCTTACGCCTGCGGTCAAGTAGCCATGCATCGGTTCGTCCCGGCGCATGGATCATCAGGCGGCAGTGCTTCCCTGCGCCGGGTGAATCGAAAATCTGATCTCTAAGATCCCGGAAAGCAAAGCGTGCAGTATTCCAACAACCCGGGACGTTCTTCTGATAGGTGAGAACGTCGCCTTTGATGCGACGGCCATGAAGATCCAATTCAATTTTTCACCCCTGTTAGACAATGCGGGGCTGCCTCAGCGGCTCACCAAGGAGCTCGCCGAACTCTTCAATCGGCACCTTTCGAAACCCCATAGCACGACGCGCGTGACGTCGAACGCAATTTCCATCAAGACGCAGAGCTATCGCGTGCGGCATCTGATTGCCGGCTTCCGCGAACTGCGAAAGGGCGGCTTCGCACTGCAGTCGCCTTGGAACCTTTCAGAAAAGCACATCGCCTTTCTCGTCAAGCTTTGGGTCGCCGAAAAAGACCAGGCACCCGGCACGGTCGAGAACAAACTGACCTATTGGCGCACGCTTGCCGCCTGGATGAAAAAGCACCAGCTCGTGGGCACCGTCGATGACTACATCAAGCGTCCCGACGGTTATCGCCGCTATTACGTCGCGCAGGAAGATAAATCCTGGGAAGCGGCTAACGTTGACGTCAACGAAGTCATCTCCCGTCTCTGCGAGCATGATCGGTGGGTCGCGATTCAAGTCGAATTGCAAGCGACGTTCGGCTTGCGCGCCCAAGAAAGCATGCTCCTGCGGCCACTGCAATGCCTGCGCGTTTCGGGCCACCTTCACGTCATCGATGGCACGAAGGGCGGCAGGCCCCGGCTCGTGCCGATCGATGCTGAATGGCAATACGAAGTCCTTATCCGTGCAGCGAGGCTCGCAAATCCGCGCACCGGCTCAATGATTCCGGAGCCATGGTCGCTCAAGCGGTGGTACCGCCATTTCTATCACGTCCTCCAGAAAGAGGGCATCACGCGTAGCGGCTTGGGCGTCACGGTGCACGGACTGCGCCACGCTTACCTCCAGAAGATGTACGAGGATATAACCGGGGTACCGGCGCCGATCAAACTGCCCGATCATCGGCCCGATCCGGAACTTCATCAAAGGGCCATGCAACAGCTGGTCGAAGCCGCGGGGCATAGCCTTGCAGCGAAGGCGACGGCCTACATCTCGACCTTCGCGACGGCGGAGCGCCTGTCGCGACCTGTGGTGACCTTCGAGCAGGCGATCGCGGCTCTTGATGCGGCGAACGGCGTCAAATCGGAGGCGGCTAAGCGCCTGAAAATCTCACGGCAGGCGCTCTATCGGATACTTGCAAAAGGCGGCCCGATGCCAACTGTAACGCCCACATACGTCGCCGAAACGGAAGCACTGCCGACATCCGCGCCCAACGAGGTCTTCCAAGATCCACCGTTGGCTCTGACGATCAACAACGCCACACCGGACCAGCTTTCACTGCTCGCCGAGTAGGTTTGCCGTCGCCATCCGACGACGTCGCGGTCGTCATCATCCGCGACGGCTTCCAGCCCCGAGGTGCAGTTGACGGTCGATGGTGGTCATGATGAACAATCATCAGCACAGGACTCTGCGCAAGCAACGAAGATGTTGTACGCTTGGTCACACCCCGTGTCACTCGTCGTCGGTGGTAGTCGGCCGAAGTGTCACCAACGCGCTTGCCGCGGATTTCGGTGAACTCGATGCTTATGGGATCGCCTGGCCATGCTCGACTCGGAACATGCCGTGTAGGTGCGTCTCTAAGAGCGTGTCGTTTGCTCCGGTCGAAGTTCTCGTGCACAGCTATTCCTTTGACTCGCAAGCGACCATTCCCCACCCAATAGAGTCATTTCACGATGTGAAAAGCTTGCCGAATAATGGGGAGGTGAATATTCGGCACGTTTTTGTAACAGGCAAATTTACTCTTGCATTCAATCGGTTGCCTCGGCCGAAGAAACGTAACGGGACGCTCTCCGGAGAGCGATTGCTCGCGGCCAAACAACTGCGGCTCACGTTGCTAGCCGCCCGCCAAGCTAAGGACGTCGGCTAAGAACAAAACGCACCACCGCGAAGGTATGGTCTACCTTGCACTATATTGGCCAACAAAATTCCCCGGCACTAGACCTAGACACGCGTAGTGACAATGCCTTGATACCGCGATTTCCGCAGCGCAAAGCGTGACCCCGTCAAGGCTGCTTGTTCCAGACAACGCATTTATCCGCAAACAGACAAACCGACGCCAGTTTTTTAACCGGGGAACGTGCCCGAGGACGACTCCACCGTCAAGACGTCCACCACTCGTCCGTCGAATTGATAAGGGATACTACATGAAAAGTCTGCCCGCGCCAGCGACTTCGTGGAAAGAGCGAAGCCTGCTTGAATCTCGCGGATCGCCCCAAAAACGCCATCCGTTTCAAACTCGAAACTTCCGATAGCGTTTCCAGGAAGTGCTACGACCGGAACACACCGCGGCGATTCAATGAGCGCGTTTCCGCAGGTTCAGCAGCGTAAGCAACGAGGACATACGGCTATACACGCGTGAGCCGGCCTACGTGACAAACAGAGCCTGGGCTTAATCGAAAGGGTTGAGCACATTCGGTTCACGCCAGCAATTCACTCGCTTCGACGGTCATTTGCGACGCGTTGAACGTCACGTTTGCGCTACGCAGACCTGTGCGCACTGCACGTACATCCCGCCTCGAGACCGTTTCGAGCGGCATGCAAGCCTGACGAGCGATATTTCTTCCTTTTTATTGAAAGAGCTAACGAAATCGTGGCCTTTGCGAACTCCTGAAGTGCGACGTCGAACCTAAGATTGGTTCTGCAGCACCCGAAACGATAAATCGAAACCTAGTGACCACCGCAGACCTGGAGCTTTGCAATGTCAAGACGATCCCGCTCGCACGCGCAAACGCAGCCTACCGCCTTTTTTCCAACGCAGGCGTACCTAGGGTACCCCGAGGGTTACCAACAGGAACCGTCGCTTAGGCAACGCCGGCGCGAATACGCCGACTTCTCACGCAAGCTTCGCGCAGTCTTCGCTCCGTTGCTGCTCAACCGCTATGCATTGCTCGAACACATGATGGTTCAGACCAGCCTCGGATTCTCCGGCGGGGCGGCAGGCGCGGACTGCGTGGCTGTTACTCGCTTCGGGGTGTTCGTCATCACGCACATTCGGTCGGTCGGAACGCTAAGCTTGACGACAAAAGCAAATGAGCTGCTCGTCACCGAGTCCGCCACGGAGCACGCCATTCGCTGTCCCCTTTGGCAAGCCGCGCCAGTCGTGCATTTCCTGTCCGCGCTATTGGCCGATATTAAGTGCCCTGTCGAGGCCATCGCCATTACTACCGAGGACGCATGCAAAATCGATTTCGACCTTCCCCCTTCAATTATGAAACTTCACGAACTCGACCAGTTCCTGCGCCAAAGGTATGCGCCGTTCGTTGGGGTGCAGTGGTCCTTCTTCGATGTCAACCAGATCAGTGCACGCATCCGGCAGGGGTGTCGTGATTGGGACAAGGAAGTGGCTGAGGCGTAGGCATGGACCGGCTTGGCGCCTAATGAGAGCCGTGCGCGCAATGGTTGGCCAAGTCGGTTGCTTCGATCGGCGCAGTCCCGCCACCGGTCGACTGCCCAACCATTGCATCAGCTCCCAGATTCGCGAGGCCCCGCCGGGACGGTGGCATCAGTCACAACACGGCGGGCATTTGGAACTTTTTTGCATCCCGCCCAAGAATCTTATGCGGCCACATGCGTGTGAAAAAGCAATTTGTAAGCTGCCGATGCGAAATTTGAGCGTCTGAGTGCACCGAGGCGATTTCGCAATATTCGCTCTTTACCCGCTTGAAATCACAGGGTTGGAGCCCGCGCGAGCGCGAGCGAAGGGGCGTTCTCCGGATGAACTCTTTCAGCCCAGGTCTTACGGTTCAACTTGAGAAGTGGGGGTGTGCAACGACGAAAGCGGAGGGGGCTGTGACGGCGCCGCTACGATACAAGCGTGCCATTTGAGAACTGCAGTTGGCGAAATCTAACGCGACTCGTAGCTGAGTGCAAGCTGCATGCGTAAAGCCATCGCTCGCACCCACAGACTAATACGAGCGCTTTGCGTCCGCGTCAACCTGCGTCGGGCTATTTGAAGTGAAGTGCAGTGACTGACATCAGTTGAAAGGGCGGGTTTATACCTCTTTTCACCGGTTCGAAGCGAAAGACGCGTGATTTTAAGCGCCTTTCGCCTTTGATTATGGAATTCCGAATTTAATTGGAAAAATTAGTTGCGCATTGATGCTTCCAGTATGCAATGATCCGGTCGCTTGATCCAAAGGAGACCATAATGAGCCGTCCAAAAAGGCCGTATCGATTGATCAGCCGTCGAAGTTGCTTGCGCCTCGCGCAGCTTTATCGCGAAGGACTAACTGAAGGAAAATGGACCACACAACTTGGCGCGTTGAATGCGCTCGGCGTCAGTCAAGGCGACCTGTCAATGGCGATGCAGCTTCACGAACTCCCTGAAAGGATTATTGACCTGTTCGAAGATAACATCGACATCAGCAGCCATACAGTCCGCGTTATTAGCTACGCGATCCGTCGCGATGGCCTTAGCACGGTCCTACGCCGTATCGAGCAAAGTGGGGCTTCCGGCGCAAAACACTCTAAAAAGACGGTGTTGAGTATCGTCAAAGGGCAAGCACTGGAGTCGAAAAAAATGCTGCGATGGTCTGGACAAAATCCAGAGAAGATCGTGTCCCGCACCTTAGATCTCCCGAAAAACATCTCTGACCGCTATCACTTAGGGGTGACACAAGGAGAATGGAATTCTTTCAGTGCATGCGCGAAGACACTGCATACACCGCGACGCAACATCAGCGACGCCGTTGCCATCCGGGCGCTGCCCGATGCGATCCGCCATCTATTCCATGAGGAAGCGTTGACCTTTTCGGTCGGCCGAAAACTGCTTGCGCTCAAGCGCGAGATCGGCCTTGACGAACTACTTTCGCGGGCGCGATTTAAGGACTCTATGTACGACGTAGGCGGGCGCACTTCCGACAACATCTTGTCCGAAATAAACGACGAGAATATTCGGCCGGCGAGCTCCTTCAGGCGTATCCAAATCAAGAAGGGACGAGGTGCGAACCGGCTTGTTATCGAATGTAAAGATCCGAAATTGATTCTCAGATACCGCCGCGAGATCGAGAAGGCGATCTGCAAGGTCTTGAAGAAGCGTGTCACAGATGTGGAGTTTGTTGCGTTCATGCGCGGAATACGTAGCACTCAGCGCGCGGCTTTGCCTTTTGTAGACCGGCTGCCAAGTACATTCCGCCCTTCCGCCCAGGTCCATCCTGATCCATCCGGCGTGCTTCGAGGGTAGGGTCTTTCGGTGCAACGAACTCACCTCGGCTGGCCTAGCGGCTTCGCGCGCGGTCGCTGTCGCAAAGGCACAAGAAGCGGCTACACCCGTCCTCGCCGTCGCTTTGGCGGCTGACGAACCCGCGTCCATCTTCGCTTGCGTTCGAATCGTTCGCGAGATCGGTGTGTTGCCCGACAATTTGTCGCATCCCCCGCTCAATGGCTGCCGTCGTAGCTCGATATCCGCAGGAGAAGGCGCGTGGATTCATGTAACTCGCAACCACCCTCTGATATTGCGCTCTACGTCATCAACCTCTCGGGCGTCTACCACGGTGCCGAACGGTCCGTGCGCAGTCTAGAATGTAGTTATGCTAACGGTGTAGTGATGGCGCGCGGCGCTTGTCGATCCCAGACTATCACACCATTGGGACAATGGAAGGATTTTGGCCTTCTGAGCAAGTCATCGCGTATCTATTTTTCGGAACGTGCGTCAAGCAAGAAGTGCGTTGAGCAGTTTTTTCGAAGCAACGTCGGGCACGCCGCCGAACTGCTAAGCGCGGCCCACGTTCCTTGTACGCTCTTAGGGAAGGCAGCCTTGGCATGGCACGGCATCGCGTCGTTTCGACGATCAATTCATAAGGCGAGGGCTTTCTGCTGTGTGCTACCGCGCTTGGCAGGCGCCATTTCGACTTCCTGAAAACGTCTGTCGCCAAGCCGAGGCGTTGCCTTGACTTTTCACGGGAGTAGGCATGCTGGATTTGTCCCAACCAAATCCATTGCAGACATGCCAATACAGAAACGTTTGCGCCACGCGTATTCCCCCCAACGAGCAAGACTCATTGATAGTCGCGGTTCGACGGAACAGCCGTCCGAACGCAAACGCACTCACACGCCAGTGCGCGTCGCGCCCGGGCATTCCCTCCGGCAACGCCTAGCAGGATTAATAAGTCCGCCCGCCCTCAGCGTACCGTCCCCGACGGTGCGTCTACCCGCGCGGTGCGCGGACACCGAAATCCGACATCTTGAAGCGATGATTCGTCACGTCACTGGCACTCACGGCCCGTTTTTACCTGAGTATTTGCCTCAGTCTTATTGGCTCGCACGGCTCGAGCGAATCGAGCGAAAAACTTGCCTCATTCCAACTCAGCAGCAACGCGTCGCGGCATTGCGAAGGTTGCTGCTGCAGAGCGAGCCGCGCGAGTGTCAGTGCGCGTAGATTCGCCCGGCGGTGGTTCCGTAACACAACCTACCCACCTTCTTATTCGCCTAGTACCGCTCGCCTCACTCAATGACGCTCGGTCGAGCTATGCCGACAGACGTGGCGGCGCGGTAGGCGGCGTGACTTGCAAATGAGATCGCAGTGGCATGCGATGACTCTTCTTGGAAGTCCATCCCATGAACGAAAGCCGAGGGACTAAGTGAGAAAGCACAACCACGACGGAATGCCGACGCACGACCTACCGAACGAGACAGCCTGCGCCGCTGACGAAACCTTCAGCCATTCCCGCATGACAAGGAAAGACCCGACCAACGGAGCGAAAAACCGTCAACGCGTGAGCCGCGCGTTGCTGATGCGCATTGCGCCGATCTTTCAGCATGCGTGCGATGGCTGGGCGCATGTGCGTCATTCAATCGAACTCGAACATGCACCGGGCACCAAGAACCCGACAACACAGGTTGATTGCCTCGCGATAACCCCGTTTGGCGTCTTCATCTTGAACCACTTCCACTGGACGGGCCTGGTCAAACCGGGCACCAACGAAGATGAACTGGCCGTTGTCGATGACCGCGGCGATATAACGATTCATACGTCGCCGCTGCGCCGAACGAAGCCGGCCGTGCGGCATTTGCGCTGCGTGTTGGCTCAACACGACTGTCCGGTCGAGAGTATCGCCGTTCTAGGCGAAGCGGGCTGCAGCCTGCATCCGACCGTGCCGGATGGCGTCTTGACCCTGCCAGACTTGCACTACTTCCTGCGCATGAGGTTGAACCGCTTTCGTGCAACGCATCGGCGCTACTTAGATGCGGACAACGTCGCTTCCCATATCGACTGGTCTTGCTCTCGCAGGCGCACGCGCCCGTGATACCGGCGCCCGAATCGCTGTTTCGTTGTATCGCAGCGCTGTGGCAGCAACGTGAAAACCAAGCCAACCCTCGAAAGTTGCCCGTGGTGCGGCGTCGGGCCAACCGAGCTCTATCGCCCTCGAACGGCAACCGCCGCTCGAGCCGCCCGCTCCGTGACATCAATATCCGCTATCAGACTGAAAAGACGCCGTCTTTACGAAGCTTTCCAGCGGAAACCGTCCACTGGGCGCGCTATATTGGTTGGACCCACCGCGTATTTACGCATCGACCTTAGCTGAGCGCACGGCTGACGCGCGCTTGCCACTTCTTTTATACCTGGCCTCTCGGGGGAGTCGCTCTCCCGGTTCGCACGCGAGCTCGTTGAGCGACCCTCGATCGTTTCCCATCGTTGCATTCGAGCGCTGGTCTCCGTGCCCCGTCGTCCTTCGTGTTCTCGTGCAAGTCGAGGGCGCTTTGTGCAGGAACGAACGCCTTGCCTCGGATGAAAACAGACATCTGTGCAACGGCCACGCTTGCGCACGCGCGGTCGCAGAACGTTGCTCGTTGTCCGTTTTCAGCAACTCCCCGTCACGCTGGCTCTCTGCGCGACCGGTCATACGTCGCGCACGATCCACCGCTGTCCAATTTCACCACCGTAGTCTGGCTCGGCACATCGCCGAAGGCCGCTACTTTCTTAGCCAAGGAGGCTTTATGAAAATCGCCGTACTAGAAGTCCGCTATGCAGGGGGCTTGATCCTGACCGACCGCGTTGTCGTTCAGCCGTCATTCCGCATTTTGCTGCCGCCGCGCTTGAGCGCGATGCTTACCGAACTCGAAAAGACAGAGCGCCGCACGTCAATTCGAGTTTCGCTAGACGGCGTCATCTATCGCGTTACAGGCGCCCCCGACGGCGAATTTGCCGTGGGGGACAAGCTGCCTTTCGGTGAGCGTCTAGTGACGATTCTCAAAAGTGTCGCAACTCCCAATCGCGCTCAACGGCGACTCAACCGGCGCTTCGCCCATATGCTGAGTGCCCTTTCGTTGATCGGCGCGTGCTACCTCGTTCAGTCAAGCAAGGACTGGGACGCAGGTGTGATCGTTGAAACCGCGTTGCTTTGCCTCACGTCCGCGGCTTTATTCATCATCGGACATATGTGCTTTCCGGGTGATCACGAATCGACGTGACGATGATGCTGAAGCTCGTCTTATTGGCTTCTTCTTAGCAGTGCTTCGCCCGTTCGTCGACGCGACGTTGACTTCAGAGTCGATCGACGTTGTTTATGCAGACCACGCCGCTTGGCGTGGTCTGCCTCATTAGCGACTGGCGATTCCGCTCGCGCCACTTACGCGTCCAATCAATCTGGACACTCACGTCTTGCTGAGAAATCCGGACGTCATAACCGTCGGGCCCTGCGCGGCAGTGCGCCCTTCGTTACCCCAGCGAAGAATCTTGTAAACGTCAATCTCTAAGGCGTTGTCCAGCCTCGGTCGTCGGCGTACTTAAGCCGGGATGCTCTGCTTTGCCCGGCCTACGAAGGCAGGGATTACAAGACCGACGCACATTGAGATCAAGGGCGAGGGTGCCTCCGGTGCCCACGAATTCAGTGGTCATTGTTGGCGAGCGGCGTTCGTGTGCAGCGGGACGCTCATCACCGTCACTGCTGCCACAGCCGAAGAGCAGCAACGCGAACCTCCGTGAAAACAGCATCGCGCGGAAAAAGATGGGCGCCGGGTCAGAGCGTCCGCTTTCTGAAGGTGCCAGCCAAGGCTTCACCAAGCGAGCTGTCTCCCGCACTTTCGTATCCGCCCCTCGATTCCGTCTTGGGGTCAGTGCACGCAGAGACGCCAGGGTTGACTTGCGTGCGCTGAAAGAAAGGAAGTGGCATCAAATCATCGCGTCATTGCATGGTCTTCACCGTGTCTAGCAAACGAACAAGGAGGGGAAAAGATGGCTGCAAGAATGTGGGTGGCTAGAACAATGGACGGGCAAGAAATCTCCGCCGAGACGATCGATTCTCTCCAAGAGGCTCCGCCGTTGAAATGTGTGTATTGCAGCGCGCCCGTCAGTTACGTTCCGCAGCACGCACGCGAGAGTCGGGGCAAAGCCTGCACGGTCAAGGCGTATTTCCGCTTATTTCCGAAGGTGGCGCATAACAAGCGCTGCATGTTCAACGTCGAGGAACAACTGAAAGTGATAGCGCGTCGTTCCTTTGGTCTTTTGCAGGCCATCGAACGGGGACAATATCGCTTTCGTCTGCTCGCGATCGCTGATATACGCGACGTGGACCAGCATTCAAAGCGTTCGAAAACATCTTGCAAGGCTGATATGGCAGGAAACGGCAGTGCGTTCTTTTCAAGCGACTCCCGCCGTTTTCTGTCGGCGTACATTAGCGCGGCGAAGCGAGTGATACAACTTCGAAGTTTGTGTGCGAGCGATTCCGGTCTTAGAGACCGTCTGGAATTCGTCTTCAATGGCATGTCGGTGAATTGGGAGGATTTCTACTACGAGGAAGCGCGATTTCTTGCAGCCTATCGTTGGCTCGGTAAGACTGCAACTTCTTTTCCAGTCGCGCTGGTGGGTACGGTAACAAAAATTGAGGCTATCAAGAGACATGGTCGATCGTTGTATGTTTTGCATATGAAGTCGTCTGCAGCGCATTCATATTCTCGTGACCCGATGGTAGGAGAACTCGCGCACGCGACGGCATGGACCAATCAAGCTGAATGGTTGCATTCGCTCAAGCGAAACGACACTGTGCTTATTTTCGGCCATTGGCGGCATGCGACAGCCAATACAGTTACTACCTTCGTACTAAATGGCGACAGGAAGTTTCGCAAATATCTCGAACGGCAGTTGTCAATCTGGCTACACGTGAAGTCTCAGATATCCCGACTGGGTGCGTAGTGTGCGATTGGGTCGCAGTTCAACATTGCTGCTTACGTGACGTGTGTTGTTGCTTAACGATCGTTCCGCGTTTAGCGGCGCGCATGCCTCGCCATCGACTTGTCCGTATGTCGCTCACTGCAGTCGGGATTATGCTAGTTGGATGCGCGGGCTTATTGGCAAGCTGCCCTTCCCGGCTAATTTGCTTGAACAGATTGCGATCGGTCGTGACGGAAAAAAGGTGATCGGTGGCGTCCGCGCGGACGTATCCTCAGTCGCTCCTCCTTTTCGTTAAGGGCTGCCAGTCATAGCACGTGTGTGTCCAGCAGCACTCAGGCTCCGCAGGCTCTCGCGGAAGCAGCATCTAAAAGTCTTAGGCATTAATTCAACGAGGTTACGCTGCACGCTGTTAGAGAAGAGCAAAGAGAGAGCGCGGGCTGCGGCGTTAAACGCTGATAACAACGGCGCGTGTCCCCTTCGTTGATTGCATGAGGTTTTGTGGTGCACCAGTAATGGAGTCATTGTGCGTACATTTTCATCGTGAAAGGGAAACAATGCGTACCGGTCACAGCACCGAAGCTACTTTGTGATAGAACCCAAGGTATCTTGCTGTCTGGGAAAATGCCAATCCTTACTGCGGAAAAAATGGCCGGGATATGCCGGGTGTATTCCTCGCTGTGATTGACCATAAAGGAACTGAAATAGAGATGACGTTGACGCAGCGAGTACGTCGAGGGACCCGGTACGTCAACAGTTGGGCTTACCGGTTCAGAATCGTCCCTCAACATCGGAGCGCCGAGGCAGACGTCGTTTCTTCAATGCTATGGTGACGCGGTGAAAGTTCGCGTTATGCCAATCAGAGAGAGCAGGCCGTGCGCTTGCCATAGCAGCCACAACCTTCAGGCGCTGCTTATTCCCAAGCATCTGCTCCGCGGAAGAGTTGAGTAACATTTGGAAGAGCGTCGAGTCGAGCACCTTGTGGAAAATACCGAGGTTCGCAGGCTTTCACAGGGGCGGCGCAACCATCCCGCCAGCATAAACCGCGTTTGATTATTTCCTACGCACGACGCATTTCAGGGAAAATGTCGGCTGCGTCGTCCGACGGTAGGGTGGCGCGTTCAGAACTCAGTCGCTAAGGATGCAGTTGAACTCCCTATACGCCAGCGCAAGCTCAGCTCAATTGATAAGCGTATCCCTCGTTGTGTACCGGCCGCATCGGCAGCTTCTTGAACGCACGCTGACTACGCTCGATAACGCGTTGCATTGTGTGTTACCCGCCGAGCTCAGCGTCTCTGCGCCGCTGTATCTGATCAACAACGGAGCGGACGAAGGGTTCAACCTGTCCGAGGTTGCCGGCGAAACGGCGCTTCAAACGCACGTCATCGAAGGCCAGGGCAACGTCGGCTATGGCCGGGGCCATAATCTCGCGATAGAACGCACATCGAGCCGTTACCACCTGATCCTGAATCCTGACATCGAACTGGAAAGCGACGCGCTCGTTCAGGCAATCGCCTTCATGGACGCGCATCCGGAAGCCGGTCTGCTTTCCCCGTTCATACTTGAAGACGACGGCAGCCAGCAATTCCTCTGCCGCCGCTACCCGACCGTCTTCGACCTCTTCATCCGAGGCTTCCTCCCCGAAAGCCTGAGAAAGCCATTTGAAGCGCGGCTGGCGCGATACGAAATGCGCGACCTCATCGGCGATAAAAGCATCCTCTGGGACCCGCCCATCGTCAGCGGCTGCTTCATGCTATTCCGCACCGAGGTTCTCAAAAAACTCGGCGGCTTCGACCCGCGCTATTTCCTCTATTTCGAAGACTACGACCTGAGCCTGCGTACCCACGAAATTGCCCGCGTGGCCTACGTGCCCTCGGTACGCGTGCTGCATCATGGTGGCGACGCGGCGCGCAAGGGCTTCAAACACATCAAGCTCTTCGTCACATCGGCGTGCAGGTTCTTCAACCGCTTCGGCTGGAAATGGCTATGAGCGAGCGCATCGGCGTGACCGGAGCAAACGGGTTCGTCGGGCGGGCCGTGTCGCGCTTGCTGCTCGATGCGGGCAAAGAGCCTGTAGGCATCGTGCGCGAGGCTGCAGCGGTCGAGCCGGGCGTCACGCCCGTGCACATCGGCTCGCTCGATGCAATCACGCCCACATCCTTCGAAAAGTGCGCGTCGGTGATTCATCTGGCCGCGCGCGTCCACGTCATGAGCGACGCGGCCACCGACCCGCTCGCCGCCTTTCGCGCAATCAATGTCGATGGCACCCTCAGCGTCGCCGACGCGGCACATCGCGCAGGCGCGCGGCGCTTGGTCTTCGTGAGCAGCATCAAGGCGCTCGCCGAACTGGACGATGGCCGTCCGCTAAAGGAAACCGATACGCCGCATCCACCCGATCCATACGGCGTCTCCAAGCTCGAAGCGGAGATCAGGCTGAAGGAGTTCGGCGCGCGCACCGGGCTGGAAATCGTGATCGCGCGTCCGCCGCTGGTCTATGGCCCCGATGTGCGCGCCAATTTCCTGAGCCTGATGGACGCGATCGCCAAGGGCATGCCGTTGCCCATCGGCGCGGTGGAAGCACGCAGAAGCCTTTGCTACGTGATGAATCTCGCCGATGCGCTCGTCACCTGCGCCACGCATCCGCGCGCCGCGAATCAGCTATTCCACATCACCGACGGCGAAGATGCCGGTGTCGCAGACCTCGCCCGGCGTCTAGGGCATCATCTGCATAAGCCCGCGCGGCTGGTCTCCGTGCCGGTCGGCGCCTTGAAACTGGCAGGCAGACTCACCGGCAAATCTCCTCAAATCGCTCGCCTGACCGGCAGCCTCCAGATCGACTCGACTCACATCCGCGATGTGCTAGGCTGGCGCCCGCCGTACACGCTCGACGAAGGCCTCGCCGCAACGGCGGACTGGTATCGCGCGTATCGTCTGCGGAAAACATAATTCCGAGCTAATTATGTCGAGTTAACGTCCGGTAACAACGGATAAGCCCCGGTAACACGCGCACCGCGTCGAAGAGGGCATGATTTGTCACAGTCGAAAGAACCTCACCTTGCAACTTCCGGGAAATGACCCAGCCGCTGTCACCCTTTGTCGTCAGTTCTCCATGGATTGCCGCTGCTTTAGTCGCGGCGGGATCGCTCGCAGCATGCGCCGCGATCCTCTCAGCCTTGCTTCGCACGGGCTTGGCCTGGCGCCTCGCCACTGATATTCCGAACGAACGTTCGCTTCATAGCCGTCCGACGCCGCGTGTCGGCGGATGGGGAATCGTTCCGGTTGCCGTCATCGCCATGCTGGTCGCCACGCCCACGCTGTGGCTTGCCGCGCTCTTGACCGTGGTGCTCGCGGCTGTATCGCAAATCGACGATCGTCGCGGCTTGCCCGCCCGCGTGCGCTTCGGCGCGCACGTGGCCGCCGTTGCGCTGCTCATCGCGCTGAATCCCGCGCCGGTGCCTTGGTGGGCGCTGGTTGCGGTCGGCTTCCTCATGGTCTGGCTCGTCAACCTCTACAACTTCATGGATGGCTCCGACGGCCTTGCAGGCGGCATGGCGCTATTCGGTTTCGGCGGTTACGCCGTCGCGGCGCTCTCCGGGCCCGTGCCGCAGATCGATTTAGGCGTCGCGAGCGCGGCGCTCGCCGGTGCCGCAGCGGGCTTCTTGCTATTCAATTTTCATCCGGCTAGGATTTTTCTGGGAGATTCGGGGTCGATTCCCTTAGGATTCTTGGCTGGAGCACTCGGATATTGGGGCTGGCTCAAGGGCACGTGGCCCGTTTGGTTTCCGGCGCTGGTGTTTTCGCCGTTCATCGGCGACGCGTCGGTGACGCTGCTCAAGCGTCTCGCGCGCGGAGAAAGGTTTTGGCAGGCTCACCGGGAGCATTACTATCAACGCATGGTTCAAGCCGGCGCCGGCCACGCGCGGACGGCGCTTGCGTGGTATTTGCTGATGCTCGCGGGCGTCGTGCTCGCCATCTCGGCGCTCGCGTGGTCTCCCGCGAGCCAGTGGCTGGCGGTCGCAGTATGGGTGGTCGTTGTCGTGGCGGCAGGCTCAGTCGTCGATGTTTGCTGGCGCCGTCATCAAGCGCTTCACTCCGGACAACCTAGAGGTACACGCGGATGATTCGATACAAAGCTCCTTGGCTTTCCGCCGGAGCCTTCGCGTTCGATCTGTGCGCGGTTGCCGCGACATGGCTCGTCGCCTACATGATCCGCTTCAACGGCGCGGTGCCACCCGAGTTTCAGCACGGCGCATTCATGGCGCTCATCTGGGTGCTGCCTGTCTACGGCGTCATGTTCCGCGTCTTCGGTCTCTATCGCGGCATGTGGGTGTTCGCGAGTCTGCCCGATCTGATGCGCATCTCGAAGTCGGTCGCCGTCGGCGCGCTCGTCGTCATGATCGGCGCGGTCATGGCGCAACCAACGCCGGTCATTCCTCGCTCGGTGCTGATCGTCGAGCCGCTGTTGCTGTTTCTCGCAATGGGCGGCGCGCGCGCGCTCTATCGTGCGACCAAGGAGTTCTATCTCTATGGCGGGCTCGTCGGGCAGGGCAAGCCTGTGATCGTACTCGGCGCGGGCACTGCGGGCGCCATGCTGGCGCGTGAACTTGCGCGTTCGAGCGAATGGCGTCTGGTCGGCCTGCTCGATGACGACCGCTCGAAGCAAGGCCGCGAAGTGCTCGGCCACAAGGTGCTCGGCAGTTTCGGCGACTTGCAGCAGGTCGCGGAGCAATACAAGACCGATTACGCGATCATCGCGATTCCCTCGGCATCGGCGGAAGAGCAGCGCCGCGTCGCCACGCTGTGCGTGCGCGCGGGCGTGAAGGTCATGGTGCTGCCCGCGCTTAGTCAATTGACGCAAGGCGAGGGCGGTTTCCTGTCGCGCGTGCGGCAGATCGATCTCGAGGATTTGCTCGGCCGCGAGCCCGTCAAAATCGACATGCCGCACGTCGAACAGTTGCTGCACGGTCGTGTGGTGATGGTGACGGGCGCGGGCGGTTCTATCGGCTCGGAACTCTGCCGGCAGATTCTGCGTTTCTCGCCGGCGCAACTCGTCGCCTACGATCTGAGCGAATACGCGATGTATCGCCTGATCGAGGAGTTGCACGAGAAATTCACGGATTGCTCGGTGATTCCGGTCGTCGGCGACGCCAAGGATTCGCTGCTGCTCGATCAGACCATGGCGCGCTTTGCGCCGCATATCGTGTTTCATGCGGCCGCCTACAAGCACGTGCCGCTGATGGAAGAGCAGAACGCCTGGCAAGCCGTGCGCAATAACGTGCTCGGCACGCTGCGCGTCGCGCGCGCGGCGATTCGCCATGACGTGCGCCACTTCGTTTTGATTTCCACCGACAAGGCCGTCAATCCGACCAACGTGATGGGCGCCAGCAAGCGGCTCGCCGAGATGGCGTGTCAGGCCTTGCAGCAGGCCGCGCCGCACACGCAGTTCGAGACGGTGCGCTTCGGCAATGTGCTCGGCAGCGCGGGCAGCGTGATCCCCAAGTTCCAGCAGCAGATTGCGAAGGGCGGCCCGGTCACGGTGACGCATCCGGAAATCACGCGCTTCTTCATGACCATTCCCGAAGCCGCGCAACTCGTGTTGCAGGCGTCGAGCATGGGACGTGGCGGCGAGATTTTTATTCTGGATATGGGTCAGCCCGTGAAGATCGTCGATCTGGCGCGCGATCTGATCCGGCTCTACGGTTACAGCGAAGAACAGATTCGCATCGTGTTCACCGGCTTGCGGCCGGGCGAGAAGCTTTACGAGGAACTACTCGCCGACGACGAAACCACCACGCGCACGCCGCATCCCAAACTGCGGATCGCGCAGGCGCGAGGTGTGCCAGAAAACTTCATCGACGAGTTGTTGCCGTGGCTCATGCAGCATCGCGTGCTCGCGGATGACGAAGTGCGGCGCGATCTGCGTCGCTGGGTGCCGGAGTATCAGACGGTGACCAACCCCACGCTGCAGAGCGTGCCGGTTGCGAAAGTGGCGAAAGTGGCGAAAGTGGCCAACGAGCGCGGCGCGTCGCTCTGACGGAGCCAACAGCGCATGACGACTTTCGACGAAGTCCATGCGCTGACCCATGCGGGTTCGTTGTTATCGAGGCACGGCGAGATCGTCGCGTCCTACGATCTCGAAGCCACCGGTAGCGATGCCTCCGGCTTCACGTCATTACATGACGCGCGGCGCGACATTCTCTGCGCCGTCTCCACGCCCTTCACGGCGAACTATGCAGCCGCGCGCCGCGTTCATCTCATCAACGCGTTCGGTGTGACGCTGGGCGATTCGATCATCGGCCTGTCCGCGCTCTTCGCGATCAAGCGACACTGGCCGCATCTCACGTTTACGATTTATCGGCCGGCTCATGCGCCAGGCTACGTGAAGCGCTTGTATGAACTGGCCGCGCCGCTCGTCGGGGGCGATGTGATCGATCTGCCGGTGCCGCTCGCAATCCTGCCCGCCGATGAACCGAAGATCGACCTCGGCAATCATCTCTTCTGGCCGAGCTTCGCCTCGATGCCGATGATCGATTTCTTCATCCGCGCGTTAGGCGTGGACCCGCTAAGCGTAGCGCCGGAAGACAAGCGCAATCGCTGGCTGCGTGATCTGGCCTTGCCCTTGCCCGCGCGTCACGCAGCCGACGCGGCGTATGTGCTGTTCTGTCCCAACGCGAGCACGCCAGTGCGCAGCGTGCCGCAGGCGGCGCGTGGGCGCATCGTCGCGCGTCTGTGGGACGAATTCGGCTTGCCCGTGTATGGCTTCGGCGCGATCGATCACCCGCACTATCGCGACATCGCGGCGCATTCCAGGGATACGGCGGAATTCATCGCGTGGATCGGACACGCCTGTTATCTGGCGACGCCCGATACCGCCGCGCTGCATATCGCAGCGGGCTTCGACGTGCCGACGACGGCTTTCTTCACGACCATCGGCGCAGCGTTACGCTCGCGCGATTACGCCAACTGTCATGCAGTGGAGTTCAAACTGAGCGAGCTGCAAGGGATTCACGCGAGTGCCCGAGCGCAGGACCTTCGCGCGCTCGAACGTGTGTATGGCGCCTACGACTGGCGCACCATGCCGATCGTCACGACGGCGAGACCGTTTTGCCGCTCGCCTGAAACGCGGGCAAGCGTCCATACAGCTCCGCCACCCAGTCGATGAACACGCGCACGCGCCGTGGCTGATGCCGGTTCGCCGCATACAGCACCGACACCACGCGCGCATACGACGGATACTCGTTCAGCACTTCCACGAGCGCGCCGCTTTTCACATAAGGGTCGAGCGTGTAGCTCGAACTCTGGATGAGTCCGAGGCCCGAGACGCCGCACGCAATGTACGAATCGCCGTCGTTCACCGCGATCTTGTGCTTCATCGCGATGGTGCGCGTTTCGTTATCGACGACGAATTCCCAGTTGCGCACGCGCCCCGACTTGTTGAGCACGTAGCCGACCGCGAGATGCTGTTCGAGATCGTCGAGCGTGCGCGGCGTGCCGTACTTCTCGAGATAGCCGGGCGATGCGCACGTGATCTGCGAATACGCGCCAATGCGCTTGGCCACGAGGCCGACATCGCCGACCGCGCCGACGCGCACCACGCAATCCACGGCTTCCTCGACGAGATCGACCGAGCGGTCCGTCAAAAGCAATTCGACGCCGATATCCGGATAGGCCGCGAAGAATTCCGGCAAGGCGGGAATGATGGTGCTCTTCGCCATGACCTGCGGCAGGCTGACCTTGACGTTGCCCTTGGGACTGAGCTTCGAATGCGAGAGCGACGCTTCCATGTCGTCGATCTCGCCCAGCACGCGCACGCAGCGATCGTAGTAAGCCTCGCCGTCTTCGGTGATGCTGATGCTGCGTGTGGTGCGATTGATGAGGCGTGCGCCGAGATGCGCTTCGAGCGCTTGCAGCGTGCGCGATACGCTCGCGGGCGGCAGGCGCAGCGCATCGGCGGCCTTGGAGAAGCTGCCCGCCTCGACGACGCGCGCAAAGACCTTCATGGCGAGAAAGCGATCCATACTCGTCTGCAATCACGGCCGCGCGCGCAAAGATGCAGGCATGCACGGCGGTCGAACTGTTGATCAAGCGGGGATCATACTTTGGAACCCGCCAGCCGCGCAGCAACCGTGGCCGGCGCGCACGATCACGACAGTCCGAGTCCGCGGCACAGCCACCACGAGTAGTGTTCGATCATCCGCTGGAACGGCGCGTGATGACCGTAAGCGATCGAAGAGACGGCGAGCAGCCCGAGGCCCGCCACGAGCGCGCGCGGCATCTTGCGCGGCACGGCAAACACATGGCGCAACAACAGGAAGGCGATGAGGCCGCCGAGCAGCCAGCCAGCCACGACTTCGGCGGGCGTGTGCGCGTCCTGCAGAATACGACTTGCGCCGATCAGCGCCGCGAGCACGAGTCCCGCTGCCGCGCCCAGCAGATACCACGCTCTTCCGAGCCCGCCCGCGAGCAAGCCTGCGGCGACCGTATAGATCGATGCCGCGAGCATGGTGTGCCCGCTGATCATACGAAATTCGATGGCCGGCACTTCGAGGCCGCAGCCTGCATAGAGAATCTTCGAAAGGCCGACCAATCCCATGCCGGCCGTCAGCAGCACGGCCCAGCGAATGGCGAGCCGCATGTCCACCGAGCGCAACCACAGTGCGCAAACGAGTGCGAGCGGCAAAAGAAGCGCCGCGTCGCCGAGATTGGAAAAAATCCAGAGTATTTTCGTTTCCATGCTTTTTTGTTACCCCGTCCTGGCGCGCATCGGTCCATGCGCTGTTTAAGCTTATGTCGCCATAAAGTCTATGTCGTGTCGGCCGCTTGCTTGCGCCGTCCCGCCATGCGGTATTCCGTCGGCGAGATAGACAGCCGCTTGCGAAAGATCTTCGCGAGGCCGTCGCCACTGCCCGCGCCGCATCGGCGCGCAATCTTGTCCACCGGTAAATCCGTTCCCGCAAGAAGCATGCAACTCGCGTCCAGTCGCGCGCGCAAGAGATACTCAGAAGGCGTGAGCCCGATTTGCGCCTTGAAGCGGCGCAGGAAGTTGCGTTCGCTCATGGCCGCGACGCGCGCCGCATCGGTGATCGAAATCGGCTTCACGTAGTTCTCGCGCATCCAGCGCGCGGCTGCGTCGATCTTCTGGCGCACGCCGCCGCTGTCGGTGTCTTCCAGCACGGTTGCCAGCTTATGCCACGCGCCCGGCAGCGTGCGCTCCGACACTTCGCGCGCTACCGCCGCGCCGTGATCGCGCTTGATGATGGACAACGCCGCCGCGATCGGGCCTTTAGGATCGTCCAGCGTAAGCGTTTGTTCCGCGATGAAAAGTGCGTTCGACAACGCAGGCGACAAGGCCGAGGACAACGCGTCCTGCGCGGGTTCATCGCCGAAATCGAGCGAACGGTTCTGCAGCGTGAGATTCGCCGCCGCCAGAATGTGCGCGCCTTCGCCGATAGCCTTGATGAACGGGATCTTCGGTGCGATACGCCCAAGGCGTTTGCGCAACATGACGTCGTGCCGCGCGTGCCGCGCGCCTTCGCCGCCCGCGATGAAAAGGGCATCGCACTCGTTCATCCAGCGGTTTTCGAGGCTTTCGCTCCAGATGCGCATGGAACAGCTGCTCGCCACGCTCCCGCCTTCACTGGACACGAACATCAGCGAATAGTTCGGCGCCGCAGCGTTCGAGCCCGCATGAGCAGGCAGGCGAACCTGGTTGGCAAGCGAAAAGACTTCGGAAATAGAACTGACTTCGACGAGCGAGAAGTCCTCGAAGATCAGAATGCCGATTCGCTTCGCCATGCTGGCCACATCGGCGGGCGGCGCGTCGGTTTCGGGCGAGCGCACGACCTGCAGCCGGGCCATACCGTTGGCATATACCATCGACTTTCTCCTGTTCATCCCCTGTGTCGTAATCTCCCTGGTGGAGCGAAAAGCAGAGGGAAAACCAAGCTATATGCGTGGCACTATACGCGGCAGGCAGCAAACGCCGTCGCCATCGTCGGATAATGGCGAACTGTTGGCAGATGATTTCGATATTCGGACGATAAGCTGGCATCACTCATGTCGTCTGATAAAATCGGGCGATTGATTCCACTACATATCCCACAACAAGAGGCGGCCGCGAACGCTCCAAGACGCGTCGCAACGCCTCGTGCAACCGACAACCGAGGTGAGCCGATGCTCAAGGTACGCAAGGCGGTATTCCCAGTAGCCGGTCTCGGCACGCGCTTCCTGCCCGCGACGAAGGCGAGTCCGAAGGAAATGCTGCCCGTCGTGGACAAGCCGCTGATTCAGTACGCGGTCGAAGAAGCGATGGCCGCTGGCATCACGGAGATGATCTTCGTGACCGGGCGCAGCAAGCGCGCAATCGAAGACCACTTCGACAAGTCCTATGAAGTCGAAGCCGAACTCGAAGCGCGCGGCAAGGACAAGCTGCTCGAACTCGTGCGCGGCATCTTGCCGAGCCATGTCACCTGCATGTACGTGCGTCAGGCCGAAGCGCTCGGTCTCGGTCACGCCGTGTTGTGCGCGGAAAAGCTCGTCGGCGGCGAACCGTTCGCGGTCGTGCTCGCGGACGACCTGCTCGACGGCAAGCCGCCCGTGCTCTCGCAAATGGTCGATGTGTTCGACCACTATCATTCGTCGGTGATCGGCGTCGAGGAGATCGACCGCAAGGATTCGCGCTCGTATGGCGTGATCGAGGGCAAGCCCTGGGACGACGGTCTCTTCAAGCTCTCGCGCGTGGTCGAAAAGCCGGAACCGGCGCTCGCGCCTTCGAACTTCGGCGTGGTCGGCCGCTATGTGCTGATGCCGCGCGTGTTCGACTTCCTGCGTGAGCAGAAGCCGGGCGCAGGCGGCGAGATTCAACTGACGGACGCCATTGCCGCGTTGCTCGAGCAGGAACAGGTGCTCGCGTATCGCTATCATGGCAAGCGTTTCGACTGCGGCAGCAAGCTCGGCTATCTGAAGGCGACGGTCGAATTCGCCCTGCGTCATCCGGAAGTGCGCGATGAGTTCGCCGCCTACCTGAACGCGCATTTCGGCAAGCTGGAAGCGGCGCAAGCAGAAGAAGTCCGCACCGATGTGGATGTCGACGACACGAGCGAAGATTCCACGGTCATCGCCTGAAGCATCATCTGTTTCGGTTCGATGAGAACGGCGCGCAGCGATGCGCGCCGTTTTTTTGCTGCACGGCTTAGCGGAAGTAAGCCTTCGTGTTCTCGTGCACGTCTTCGCGTGCGAGCAGTTCATCGGGCAGCAGCCATCGATAATCGCTGTGCTGATCGAAGCGGCCGATGGGCACCGTGCCGCTCAGGTTCATCGCGTAGGCAAGCACGATGTAGTGCGTGCCGAAGCCGGGCTCGCCGGCGAAGTTATCGTCGTAGCGATGCTCGAACACGCCATAAAAGCGCGACGACGAACGCTCGACGCTCGCCACGCCCAGTTCGTTACTGACGACGCGCTTGAACGCGGCATCGAGCGATTCGTCCTTGTCCACGCGCCCGCCCGGCACGAACCACGTGCCCTGTGCGGGTCGATTGCGGCGATGACCGACCAGAACCCGGCGGTTGCCGTCGGTCACGATCAGGTCGATCGAAATGAGCGGCGTGAGCCGGACCACCGTCATGAAATCGTCCACGTTCAGCATTGCTGCTCCATTGGTCTTTGCTTTTAATCGTTATGGATGCTGCTCGCGCGATATGCACGGCGCGCGTTCAGTGTAGCGCGCGAATTCTCGCGACAGGCATGAACGACACTGGCGAAAAGCGCCGAAAGATCGTCCGCGTGTGCCACGGGTTTTTCCGCTCGCCAAGGGCTCATTGACCCGTGTATCCGGCGGGCTTCGTGACGTTGGCGCGCATGGCATCGGCGTTATCGGAGACGACGTATATGGGCGCCTCGGTCAGCACGAGCGGCAGGCGTCCGTCGCTGTACTTCATGGCCGATGCATTGCCCATCATGTCGAATACCGTCACCGTGCCGGACTTCGCGGGCGCATCGACGATGAGGCTGTAGTTCGCTCCATGCGACGCATCGAAGCCCTTCGGTCCCGGCCATACCGCATTGCTATGGGTCCAGAGCGCGGTGACCACCTTGCCGCCATTCAGCCGCTGGAACGCGTAGGCGTAGACGCCTTTGGGCGTGCCGTTCACATAGCCGAGCGTGGTCGTGCCGTCGATCAGACGCGTCATGGCGGCCACGGCCATCGCGGCGGGCTTCGGGCTGATCTGCGTCTGCCCGTAGCCGCCTTGCGCATTCACGAGATCGAAGAACACGCCATAGCCCACCTCGGGCGGATCGGCGGAATAGAACACGAAGCTCACGTCCGCGCCTTCGCCAAGCAATATCAGATGCGCGCGCGCCGTCACCGCGCCTTGTGCATAGAGCACGTTCCAGTTCGGCGTCGCCGGGCCGTACTTCGTGTTCAGGTCGTAGCTGATACCTGTCTCGGTGACGAAGAGCTTTGCGCCCGGCTTCACGACTTCGGTCATCGTGCGGCGCAGCTCGCGCATCGCGGCGGGCATCGCTTTCGATGCGGTGGAGGCGTCGGCATCGAAACGTTCCGGCGGGTGCGACGGCGACGTGCCCACGTCGTAATAACCATGCGCGCTCACGCCATCCAGATACTTGCCGATGCCAAGCGGCGCCAGACGCTTGAGCCACGTCGTGTTTGAAGCCAGATTCGACAGCGTCAGGCCCATTACGACGGCGTTGGGGTCGCCCGCGTGAATGGCCTCGGCGGTGGCCTTGTACATCGCGACGAGATTGGCGTCCGTGTCGCGCCAGGGCAGACCGCCTTCGTAGTCCGGTTCCCATGTTACCTGGTAGTAGTTGTGCGCTTGCTGCGGGAACCAGCGCCTTCTCACTGCATTCGATTCCACGCCGACACGTTTCATGTAGGCGCTGTATGCATCGAGCGAGGAAGGCGCGTAGCTGTGCGTGCGCTCGTGCGTGGGGCTCGCCCATGCGGGAATGCCATCGAGCTGGATGAGGCGCAGCAGATCGCCCGGCTTGAAGTAAGGCGCGAGGTTGTCCGCTGCCGCGTTGAACGTGTTCGGGCCTTTTTCCTCGGTCATGTACCAGTTGCGGTTGTCGTTGACCCAAGTGAGACCTAGCTCGGGATAGAGCGGACGATAACCGTCGCCGGAACAGCAGCTTTGACCCGGCTTGAGATATGCCGCGCCTTGTCCGCCGAAGCGATGCTGATCCGGATGCTCGAACGCCACGGGCGGCAGCACCGGAGCCACCACCGGCAGCACACCGAAGGTGGCGATGCCGGTGGGCCGTGTGCCGCGCGTTGGCAACGCGCTCTTACCCGACTTGAGCGATGCGCTCACCGCGAAGTAACCCGCCGCCTCCGACGTGCAGACGATCGTAGTAGTCGCGGGGCGCGCATCGACGGCAAACTGGCCGCTCGCCTTGACCGTGTTCCATACGTCGCGGATCTGCCATGTGACGGTATCGGCGCCCTTGGCGCGCGTGGTGATGGCCACGCGCACCGGCGTCTTCAGCGCGAACATGCGCGTGCCGTCACTGCCGGGCGTGTCCGCTTCGAGCATATCGCCGCTCACTGACGCCGATACGGGCGGTGTCGGCGCGCTGCAGCGAAGCGGCGGGGTATCGGCGGGAGCGGTTTGTTGTTCGGCCGCGGCGGACTGCGCGCGGGGCGCTGCCGTCTTGGTCGTGCTCGCATACCAGCAATGTTTTTCGACGCCGGGAGCGGGGTCGTCGAAGGCGCTGTTGTCGCAGCGTGCGCTGCCCGTGAAGGTCTTGATCGCGTGTTGCGCGGGCGTGCCGTACAGCACGCGCGTGGCGCCTCCGAATGTGCAGACGCCGTATTCGGCGGCGCAGGGAATCCACGCGGCGCCGTCGATGATCACCGCGCTGGCGGCAGGCGCCGCTTCCTCGGACGCGGCGTCGTCGCAGCCGGTCATCGACCCAAGGAAGGCGAGCGCAAACGCGAGGCAGCCAACGCGAAGGGCGGTGAAGCGGGGTGCGAGTAATCCGTTCATCGTTCGCGTGACCTTGGCCGTATGGGAGATATGAGGAGCAAGCCGTGACGCCAAGCGCCGCCGATGCTACGAAACTGAAACGTTTCTAGCGCGCGCGTGGTGCCGTTCGCAAGCGATGATGCCGTCCACTTCTTCATCCACTGCGTGCGCGCGCGCACGTGCAAGCCCGCTTCGTCCGATGAATACAGGCCACCGGCGTGCGATAGCAGCTTCATCGTGTCGAAAAGACCGATCTTCGAGCACGACCGCGCGCTTATCAGGAGTGAAACACCCGAGGCGTTCCAAATCGTAACGAAGGGCCCGGCCGGCGCGGAAAAGTTGACCGCCGGCGCGGGACTCGGTGCGAAGAATTCGCTGATCAGTCAAATACGCGATTACGCCCATTAATCGTGAATCGAAGATTGCAGATTACAGATTCTTTCAATCGGTCATTCAAAAAGGGGCTCAGAACAGAAACCGCCGCAAACGACTAATCATTGGCGGATAAGCACGCTGCGCACGTCTAACGTGCACGGTGGTTTGCGGCGAAACGCGGCCTTGCAATGCAGCAGGATAGGTCTTAGGAAATGTTTCAAAAGTTAATTAATTTCGGCTTTTGATTCCCACGTCCAAAGCGTTTTTGATAATCCGAATTGGCGCGCTCATATAATCCAGGAAATATTATTAGCGTTCCAAAACTTATCTAATTCAAGACAGCTAATTAATCAATTGGAGAATAGGCGCCGGATCGAGGATTAACCAAAAATTTCCGATTTCGATGAAACGTCTGAACAGTCGTCAAGCCTTCGATGTTGCACGGATGAATCAGTTTCGACGCTTCCCCCACGAGGGCCCAATCGTCTGTGAGCCGCACAGGGCCGTGCGCTAGGGCTTGGCGGGAGTTTCTAAAGCGGTTTCTACGATACGCGAATTCTTTTCAAGCCGGCGCTTTGCATAACGTTTGTATGATGAATCGCGGTATTTGTTTCGTCAGTCTTTGGACGATTGCGCTAAAAGAATTTGGGGATAGATATCAATGTGCGGTCACCCTCACAACCGAACAGATTTTGTGGTTTAAGAGCGAAAATCCGCACCACAAAAAACTTTGTCTGCTTATTATTCACACCAACGGATCGATTCCGCCAACCTCTCGTTCCCATCGGTCACGACAACCCGGCGCAGTTCGGGAAAGTCCTTGATGCAATGCAATGGCCGAGAACGCAAGCCGTACTCCTGGAACAAAAAAGCAGCAGAGGATGACCATGCCTTACGCCACTCTCGAACCCGCAGTGATGGGTTGGATGCCGCCCGCGACGAGACCGTCTCAGACCGAGGTGAAACGCATCGCGATTTTGCTGTTCGACGGATTTTCGCTCCTCGGCGCGGGAATCGTCGCGGAAGTTTTTCACATGGCGAACGAACTGTCGTCGGTGAAAGCGAAGGCCGACTGCAAGTACGACGTGCGCTTTCTCTCGGTGGAGGGCGGCAACGTCGCGTGCTCGTCGTCGGTGCGCGTCTGGACCGACGGTCTCGATGCTCGTCACTACGGCGGTTTCGATGCGCTCTTCGTGGCCGGCGGTCGCGGCGCGGATGAAGCGGCCCGCGACGACCGCATCATCGAATGGGTGCGCCGCGTGAATTCGAAGACCACCGTCGTCAAGGCGATCTCCGAAGGCCGCAAGGTGCTGGAAGCCGCGGGTATCGGCAGCGTGCATCCGGGCCTCAACGACCCGCAGGCGCGCTACGGCAACAGCATGATCCACCTCGTGCGCGACGAACCGTCCGCCGATGGCGGCGATCGCTACGAATCGATGAAGGGCGCGCTCCTGCTTGTCAAGCGCGACCTCGGGCTGGACATCTCGCGCAACGTGGCCGAACGCCTGATGCCGGGGTCCGCCGCCAAGCTCGTGTCCATCCTGGGCGACAGCGGCGCGGCATCCGCGGGCGACAAGATTCGCGCGGCGGCGCGCTGGCTCCAGGACAACTGCGAGCGGCCGATCTCCGTCGTCGATGCGGCTCAGGTCGCCGCCATGAGCGAGCGCAACTTTCTGCGCCGCTTCAAGATCGAGATGGGCATCACGCCGTCCGATTATCTGTTGCAGGCACGCCTCGCCGTGACCTGCGCGCTGCTCACCGACTCGGAACTGCCGGTGGACAAGATCGCGCGCAGAAGCGGCATGGGCAACGGCGACCGGCTCGCCAAGATTTTTCGCAAGCGCCTTCTGATCTCTCCGACCGAATATCGGATGCAGAGCCGGCGCGAAGCTAACGGTTGATCCACTCGGACTGGACGCCGGTTCGACAGACCCCGCCTTCTGTGGGGTAGCGGACAAGGATGGCGTTTAGCGTCGAACATTTGGCCGGACCAGATTGGTCCGGGACTCAATCATTCTCGGGCGGCAGATGCTGCGCGTTCGAACTTGCAGGCAGGAGTCCTGATATGAGCAATGATGCACGCACGGAAAGCGAAGTGACGGTGAACGCAGCGAACGCAGAAGCGTCTTCGGCCACGACGGCCGAGGCATGCCGGCGCCTGGTGCCCGTCATTCTCGCCGGCGGCTCGGGCACGCGCCTGTGGCCGATGTCCCGCGAGCAATTCCCGAAGCAACTGATCGGCATCGTTGGCCGCGATTCGCTTTTGCAAGCCACGGTCGGACGCCTCAAGGGCTTCTCCGGCAACTTCAAGGTCGAAGCCGATCCGATCATCGTGTGCGGTGAAGAGCATCGCTTCACGACGGAAGAGCAGACCCGCGAAAGCGGCGTGAACGCACGCATCATCGTCGAACCGGCACGCCGCGACACGGCGCCCGCGCTCACGCTCGCCGCGCTGCAAGCCGTGAAGGGCGGTCAGGACGCGATCATGGTGGCGATGCCCGCCGATCACTCCATCGCCGATTTGCCGGCGCTGCATCGCGCAATCGCGATTGCCGCCGAACACGCTGAGCGCGGCGTGATCGCCACGCTCGGTATTCCGCCGACGCGCCCGGATACGGGCTTCGGTTATATCCGTATCGGTCAGGCGCTCGAAGACGGCGCGCATCAGATCGACCGCTTCGTCGAAAAGCCCGCCGCCGAACTCGCCGCGCAGTACGTCGCCGCGGGCACGTACTGGTGGAACAGCGGCATCTTCGTCGTGCGCGCCAGTGTCTGGCTCGCCGCGCTCGAGAAGCTCAACATCGACATGCACTCGGCCTGCTGCGCCGCGATTTCGGAAGGCAAGGACGACGGCAAGTTCATCCGTCCGCAGGCCGCGCAATTCGGCCGCGCGCCGTCCGATTCGATCGACTACGCGGTCATGGAACACATCGGCACGCCGAGCGCGCCGTGCGAAGGCGTGGTGGTGCCGCTCGTCGCGGGCTGGTCGGACCTCGGTTCGTGGGACGCCGTGTGGGACGCGATGGACAAGGACGACTCGGGCAACGTGGCAAGCGGCCGCGTGGTGTTCGAAGGCGCGACCTCGAGCTATGCGCGCTCCGAGGGCGGCCGTCTTGTGGCCTGCGTCGGCACGACCAACATCATCGTCGTGGAAACGGATGACGCCGTGCTCGTGGCCGACCGTTCCCGCGTGCAGGACATCAAGGGTCTCGTCGCGCGTATCCGCGAGCAGCATGCGCCGGAAGCCGACACCCACCGCAAGGTGCGCCGTCCGTGGGGCTTCTACGACTCCATCGAACATGGCGAGCGGTTCCAGGTGAAGCGCATCGTCGTGACGCCGGGCGCACAGCTCTCGTTGCAGATGCATCACCATCGCGCGGAGCACTGGATCGTCGTGAGCGGCACGGCGCTCGTCACGCGTGGCGAAGAGCAGTTCCTGCTCTCGGAAAACGAATCGACCTTCATTCCGCTCGGCGTGCGTCACCGTCTGGAAAACCCGGGCAAGGTACCGCTCGAAATGATCGAAGTGCAGTCCGGCAGTTATCTCGGCGAAGACGACATCGTGCGCTTCGACGATACGTATGGCCGCAGCTGATCGACGGCGCATACGAACAAGGCAGTCTTCTTTGCAGCGGTAACCAACGACATAAAGACCGTTACGCGAAGGGAGGACAAAAGAGGCAGGTGGTGTCAGGCAACAAGCGATTGCGTTCGGGGGAATGACATGCGCGATTTACAAGGATTGCTGGCGCGTCTTTTTGACGTGGCCATGATCGTCGGCGGCGCCGCTGTGGCGTCGCAGATCCGGTTCGAGTACATAGAGGCACACGCCTATTCGGTGGCGTTCGTCGCCTTTGCGGCGGCTTTCTCGCTCGCGCTGTTTCCCGGCTTCGGCGTGTACGAATCGTGGCGCGGCCGTAGCAAGCTCATGCTCGCGTGCCAGGTCTCACTGGGCTGGCTCGTCGTGCAGGGCTGCGCACTTGCGCTGATGTTCTCGCTGCATCGCCTCGACTACGTCTCGCGCCTCTGGTTCGCCTACTGGACCGCGATGTCCGGCGCGCTTCTGATCGCCGGCCGTCTGCTCACCCATGCGGTCCTCGCCAATGTACGCAACGCCGGTCTCAACCTGCACCAGGTGGCGATCGTCGGTTGCGGCAAGCATTGCGATTCCATCGTCAGAAAGATCGACCGCACGACCGACGCCGGCTTTCGCGCCAGCGCCGCGTTCAACGCAACGCCCGGTCAGGGCCGTCTCAACACGCGTGTGCCGGTGTACGAAGACTTCGACGCGTTCGTCGACTACGTGCGTACCCAGAACGTGCATGAAGTCTGGCTCGCCTTGCCGCTCTCGGAAGAACGCACCATCCTTCGTTTCGTGAACGAGTTCCGCAACGACCTCGTCAACGTGCGTTTCATTCCCGACGTGCGCAGCCTCGCGCTCTTCGAAAGCGGTGTGACGGATCTGCTCGGCGAACCCGCCATCAATCTCGTCGCGTCGCCGTTGTCGCCCAGCGCGCTTCTGCAGAAAGAACTCTTCGACCGCGCCTTCGCGCTTGCCGCGATCATCGCCGTCGCTCCCTTGCTGATTGCCTGCGCCATCGCCGTGAAGCTGTCTTCGCGCGGTCCGGTGCTCTTCACGCAACGCCGTAAAGGCGCGGATGGCCGCGTCTTCAACATCTACAAGTTCCGTTCGATGCGCATGCACACGGAACAGGCCGGAGTGCTTCGTCAGGCCACGCGCAATGATCCGCGCGTGACTCGTGTCGGAGCGTTCCTGCGCCGTACCAGCCTCGATGAGCTGCCGCAGTTCTTCAACGTTCTGCGCGGCGACATGTCGGTCGTGGGCCCGCGTCCGCACGCACTCGAACATGACGACCTTTATCAAAAGGTCGTGTCGGGGTACATCCATCGTTACCGGATCAAGCCGGGCATCACCGGCTGGGCTCAGGTCAACGGCTTTCGCGGGGAAACCGACCGCATCGAAAAAATGGAAGGACGCGTCGCTCATGACTTGTACTACCTCGGTAATTGGTCGTTCGGACTCGATATGAGAATCATCGCCGCTACGATCTTCAAGGGACTACGCCACACCAACGCTTACTGATGCAGGGGACGACCTACATGCACAACCAACAACAACCAGGCAGCATCTCCATGGCCGCCAATATCCAAATGTCGAAGTCGTCGGGCTTCCGGCTCAGCAGCCTTGCGGCGGCAGCCACGCTTTGCGTCGTGATGGCAGGCTGCGGTCTCGCACCGGGTATGAAAATGGAGAAGCCCGCGGCTCTCGTCGAAACTTCGACGGACCAGGGCGACCCGGCAACCACGGTCAACATTCCGATCACGCCGATCGATCTCTCGCTCGTGCGCAAGTTGAAGGCCGCGCAACCGTCGGCCACCGACGATCCGAACGCGAGCCTCTATGGCAAGGCGACGCCGTACAAGCTCGGCGTGGGCGACGTGCTGCAGATCACGGTATGGGATCACCCGGAACTCGTGGCCGCGCTCGGCCAACCGGCCCAGCAGACGCGTATCGCGGATGCCGCTCCCGGCTTTATCGTCGATGCGGACGGCAACTTGCAGTTCCCGTATGTGAACCGCACGCTGCACGTCGCGGGCAAGACGGAATCGCAAGTGCAGCGCGAGCTGTACTCGGAGTTGTCGAAGGTTTTCGTGAAGCCGCAGGTGACGGTGCGCGTGGCTTCGTTCCGCGCTTCGCAGGTGTATATCGACGGCGACGTGCGTACGCCCGGCTCGCAACAGATCAACGACATTCCGATGACGTTGACCGAAGCGATCGGACGCGCGGGCGGTTTCGCGACGACGGCGGACCAGAGCCGCGTCACGCTGATCCGCGATGGCGTCACGTATCACATCAACATGGCCAGCATGACCTCGAAGGGCCGCAGCCCGTCGGACATCATGCTCAAGCCGGGCGATGCGCTGCGTATCGATTCGCGCGACGAGAACGGCGTCTACGTGATGGGCGAAGTGACCAAGCCCGCCACCGTGATCCCGATGCGCAACGGCAAGCTGACCTTGTCCGACGCGATCTCGCAAGCCGGCAGCTTCAACGCCGAGACTTCGGATCCGAAGGAGCTGTACGTGATCCGCAATGGCCAGACCGATACGCCTGAAGTCTACAAGCTGGACGCGCGTTCGCCTGTGTCCATGCTGCTTGCGAACAGTTTCGAATTGCAACCGAAGGATGTCGTCTACGTGGATAACAACGGACTCGTCCGTTTCAGCCGCGTGCTTAACCTGTTGCTGCCGGCGATCAATGCAGGCCTGACCGCGGCCGTGATTACAAAGTAAGCCTCAAGACCGGTGCGCAGGGGCGCGCCGGTCCACCTTGTGCGACTTAAAGAAAGAGCGAGCGAGACCATGGCCATGAACTTTGATACACGATACTCGGACGTCTCGACCGGCGACGAGTTGCGATTATCCGACTACCTGGCCGCTGTACTGGGCAACTGGAAGCTCGTGATGACCGTGATGCTCGCGGTGGTCGCACTGGGTGCCGCGTACGCTTTCATCGCGCCGCCTACTTACAAGGCCGACGCGCTGATCCAGGTGGAAGAGTCGAATAACGCGGGCAACGCTCAAGCGAACCCCAACGCATTGCAGGCCGTCTCGCAGATGTTCGACGCGAAGTCGACCACGGCCGCGCAGATCGAACTGCTGCGCTCGCGCCTCGTCGTCGACGACACGGTGCGCCGTCTGCACCTCGACATCAGCGCGCTTCCGCACACCATGCCCTTCGTGGGCGGTGTGGTTGGCAGCGTGTTCAACATGTTCAACATGCCCATTCCCTCGGGCTACCTCTCGCGCTTTGCGTGGGGCAATGAACAGATCGACGTGCCGCTCTTCGACACGCCGAAGGAACTCTACGAAAAGAAGTTCACGCTGGTCGCCGGAGAAAACGGCACCTACGTGCTGAACGACCCGGACGGCGTTTCCATTCTCACGGGCAAGGTCGGCCAGGAAGCCGCGGGCGTGACCGCGTTCGGTCCGGTCAAGCTCAAGGTGGACAAGCTCGAAAGCCCGGCAGGCGTGCAGTTCGAACTGCAACGCTTCTCGACGCTCACGACCATCGACAATCTCCAGAAGCGTCTGACGGTGGCGGAAACGGCGCTGCAATCGGGCATCATCGGTTTGAGCCTCGAAGGCGGCAACCCGAAGGAAATCGCGCAGATCGTCAACAACATCGCTAATCGCTACGTCGCGCAGGACGCCAACAAGCGTTCCGCCGAAGCCGAGAACACGCTGTCGTTCCTCGATCAGCAGTTGCCCATTCTGAAGAAGCAACTGGACGAAGCCGAGCAGAAGTACAACACGTTCCGCAACAAGCAAGGCACCGTCGACCTTTCCGAGGAAAGCCGCCTGCTGCTGCAACAGATCGTCGATAACAAGACCAAGCTCACGGACCTGCAACAGCAACGCGCCGAACTGTCGCTGCGCTTTACGGCCAACCATCCGTCGGTGCAGGCGCTCGATGCGCAGATCGCATCGCTCACCGGCGCGCAAACGCGTCTCGGCAAGAACGTCTCGACGCTGCCGGATACCGAGCAGACCGCGCTGCGTTATCTGCGTGACGTGCGTGTCAACACCGAGCTCTACACGAACCTCCTGAACAGCGCGCAGCAACTGCGCATTGCGAAGGCCGGGCAGATTGGCAACGTGCGCGTGGTCGACTATGCGCAAGCGCCCGATGATCCTGTCCGTCCGAAGCGCGTGATCGTGATCCTGATCGCAGCCGGTATCGGCCTCGTGCTCGGCATTCTGATCGCCTTCGTGCGCAAGTCCCTGTACGGCGGTGTCGAACGTCCGGAAGAGATCGAAAAGCAACTCGGCGTGCGTGTGTTCGCCATCGTGCCGCGCAGCACCCAGCAACTGCGTCTGCAACGCAAGGTGGGCATGCGCCGCGAAGGACTGCACGTGCTTGCCGCGCAAGCGCCGGAAGATGCCGCTGTCGAAGGCATTCGCGGCCTGCGCACGTCGCTCAACCTGCAACTGGCCGATGCGCGCAACAACGTCGTGATGCTCACCGGTTCGCGTCCTGAAGCGGGCAAGTCGTTCCTTTCGGTGAATCTGGCGACGCTGGTTGCATCGACGAGAAAGCGCGTGCTTCTGATCGACGGCGACATGCGCCGTGGCGACATTCACTCGCATTTCGGCGTGCGTCATTCGCCGGGTCTGTCGGATGTGCTGATGGGCGCGGACGTGACGAGCGCGATCCTGCACGATGTCCTGCCGGGCGTGGACCTTATCACCAAGGGCTCGCTGCCTTCGCATCCGTCGGAACTGCTGGCAAGCGATCGCCTGGGCGAAGTGCTCGAGCATTTGAAGCAACTGTATGACCTCGTGATCGTCGATACCCCGCCGGTGCTGGCGGTGACCGACGCAACGGTGATCGGCAAGCATGCGGGCACGAGTCTTCTCGTCGTGCGGCATGGCAAGAATCAGGTGCAGGAAATCGGGGAAACGATGAAGCGCCTGCATCACGGCGGCGTGAACATGAAGGGCGTACTGCTCACGGATGTACCGCAATCGAAGATGTTGATGGGCAGCACCTACGCTGGCTATTACGGCTACGAAAGCATCGCAGAATAAAAACCGGACGCCGCCTGTAAGAACAATGACCGGCGCGCACCATGTGCATGGGCGCGCCAACACTCAGACCGCATACGAGAGGTTAAGCATGGACCGCAAAGTCGCTTTGATCACGGGCATCACGGGGCAAGACGGGTCGTACCTGGCCGAATTGCTGCTCGAAAAAGGCTATGAGGTGCACGGCATCAAGCGCCGTAGTTCGCTCTTCAACACTGACCGCATCGATCACCTGTATCGTGATCCGCACGATCCGGACCAGCGTCTGTTTCTGCATCACGGCGACCTTACGGATTCGACGAGCCTCGTGCGTATCATCCAGCGCGTGATGCCCGACGAAATCTATAACCTCGCGGCACAAAGCCACGTTGCGGTGTCGTTCGAGGAACCGGAATACACGGCCAACGCCGACGGTCTCGGGGCGCTGCGTATTCTCGAAGCCATCCGCATTCTCGGCCTCGAAAAGAAGACGCGTTTCTATCAGGCATCGACTTCCGAACTCTATGGTCTCGTGCAGGAAATTCCCCAGCGCGAAACCACGCCGTTCTATCCGCGCAGCCCCTATGCGGTCGCGAAGCTCTACGCCTACTGGATCACGGTGAACTACCGCGAAGCGTATGGCATGTATGCATGCAACGGCATTCTGTTCAACCACGAATCGCCGGTGCGCGGCGAGACTTTCGTCACGCGCAAGATCACGCGTGCCATCGCGCGTATCGCGGTCGGCATGCAGGACGATCTGTACCTCGGCAACATGTCCGCGCTGCGCGACTGGGGCCATGCGCGCGACTACGTCGAGATGCAATGGATGATGCTGCAGCAAGAGCAGCCGGAAGACTTCGTGATTGCAACGGGCGTGCAATACAGCGTGCGTGAATTCGTGCAACAGGCAGCGGCCGAACTCGGCGTGCACGTGCGCTTCGAAGGCGAGGGCGTGGATGAAGTGGGTATCGTCGATCGAGTGGAAGGCCGCGAGACGAAGCTGAAGCCGGGTCAGGTGATCGTGCGCGTCGATCCGCGCTACTTCCGTCCGACCGAAGTGGAAACGCTGCTCGGCGATCCGTCGAAGGCGCATGCCAAGCTCGGCTGGCGTCCGCAGACCACCTTCCAGACGCTCGTCAAGGAGATGGTGCGCGCGGACTATCAGATTGCCCGACGCGACGCACTCGTCACGCTCGCCGGTTTCAAGGCCCTGGAACATCACGAGTAAAGCGCATGGACAAGCACGCACGCATTTTCGTGGCGGGACATCGCGGCATGGTGGGCTCGGCGCTGGTGCGCCGGCTCAATAAGGCCGGCTACCGCAACATCGTGACGCGCACGAAGGCGCATCTCGATCTCACCGACCAGGGCGCGGTGAACCTGTTCTTCGAGGAAGAGCATATCGACGTGGTGTTTCTCGCGGCGGCGCGCGTAGGGGGCATCCTCGCGAATTCGACGATGCCCGCCTCGTTCATCTACGAGAACCTAGCGATCCAGACCAACGTGATCCACGCGGCCTGCCGCTGGAACGTGAGCAAGCTCGTGTTCTTCGGTTCGTCGTGCATCTACCCGAAGGCCTGCCCGCAGCCGATCAAGGAAGAATATCTCCTGCAATCGGCGCTTGAGCCGACCAACGAAGCCTATGCGATTGCGAAGATCGCGGGCCTCAAGATGTGCGAGGCGTACAACCGTCAGTACGGCACGAAGTTCGTCTCGGTCATGCCGACGAATCTCTACGGCCCGAACGACAACTACGACCTGAAGAGCAGTCACGTGCTGCCCGCGCTGATTCGCAAGGCGCACGAAGCGAAGCAACGAGGGGATGCGACATTGCCGGTCTGGGGATCGGGCACGCCGCGTCGCGAGTTCCTGCATGTCGACGATCTCGCCGATGCCGCGACCTTCCTCATGGAAAGCGACATCAGCGAAGGCGTATTCAACGTCGGGACAGGTGAAGACCTGACCATCCGCGAACTCGCGCATACGATTTGTCGAGTGGTCGGCTTCGACGGTCAACTCGAGTTCGATGCCAGCAAGCCCGACGGCACGCCGCGCAAGCTGCTCGATGTTTCAAAGCTCGAAGGCATGGGATGGAAGGCGTCGATCGCACTGGAAGAAGGCATCCGCGCGACGTACGGGGACTTCCTCTCGCGTGACGAATCGATGCAAACGCCGGTCGCCGCATAGCCAGCCGCGAACATATCGAATCCTTTCCAAAGGACGCAAAAGAAATGTCAGCATCAGTGACCATTTTTCATAACGTCGTGTGGTCGCGGCATAAAGGCGAAGTTTTGTCCGCGTTGCATAACATCTCGGGGTCCGGCTCTATTCGTTATTCGATGGTGCAGATCGCGGATACGGAGCACGATCGCATCGGCTTTTCCGATGTCGACTATTCGTTCCACCGCTACCCGATGAGAAAGCTATACAGCGGCTGCTATGAAGACGTGCCGACCTGGCGCATGACCATGCGTCTCACTTGGGAAGTGCTCAAGGCGAAGTCCGATCTCGTGGTTTTGCCGGGGTATCACCGTCCGGAATATTGGGCGATGATGGCCGCGTGCATCCTCACCGGAAAGCGCCGCGCCGTGTTCTGCGATTCGACTGCACGTGACAATCCGCGCCGCATGTTGACCTCCATTCCGAAGCGCGTGTTCTTCGCGCTGTGCGACGGTTACTTCGCTTTCGGTACGCGCAGCCGCGAGTATCTGATGTCGCTCGGTGCGAAGCAGGAGAACATTTTCATCCCTTGTCAGGCTGCCGCGCTGCCGCGTTCGTTTTCACCGAAGACGGTGGGTGATGACCGGCTTCTACATCGGCAAGGCAACAAGCCGGTGTTCCTCTATGTCGGACGTCTGTCTGCCGAGAAGGGCATCGATACGCTGGTCGAAGCGTTCAGTACGCTCAAGAAGAGCGTGCCGGATGCCCAGCTGCGTATCGTGGGTACGGGCCCGCTCGGGGACGCGTTGAAGCAGCAAGTGAAAGAGGCTGGTCTCGAGGAATCCGTGCAGTTTCTCGGCAGTCTGCAAGACGCGCCACTGTCGCGCGAGTATTTCAGCGCGACGTGCATGGTGTTGCCGAGCCGGCGTGAACCGTGGGGTCTCGTCACGAACGAAGCATTGAGTCATGGTTGTCCGGTCATCGTCAGCGAAAGCTGCGGCTGCGTTCCGGAACTCGTGGTGGAAGGGGTATCGGGTTACTCCTTCCCTGCGGGCGATGTGGCGGCCTTGCATCGCACGATGCTCAAGTCGTTGGAAGCGTTCGCCGATACGGCGGGCACGGCGAGCCGTTGCACCGATGTGATTCAGCGCTTCGATCCGCCCACGGCGGCTGCCAATATCGCGCGAGGCTGCGCGCTCTTGCTGACCAACTAAGCGGGTGGCAAAAGCGGGACGGTAGATGGAGGAAGACGCACACAGGTAGTGAAGAGACGCTGCCAGACGCGCGGTCCTGCGCGCCTGGTGGCTGGCGCCTTGCCGGACGCGAAAGCCGTTCGGAGCGAAAGGCGCGTTAGTCGGGCGAGGGACCAAATGAGAATACTGATCTACGGGCTGAATTACGCGCCCGAGCTGACGGGAACCGGCAAGTACACGGCAGAGATGGCAGAAGCACTGGCCGCGGGCGGCCACGAAGTGCGCGTCGTCTGCGCGCCGCCATACTACCCGGAGTGGAAGGTCGGCGAGGGGTATCGAAGCTGGCTTCATCGTATCGAGTCACGCAAGGGCGTGCGTGTATGGCGCGCGCCGCTATGGGTGCCCAAGAAGCCTAGCGGCGCAAAGCGCATGTTGCATCTTGCGTCGTTCGCGCTGGCGTCCATGCCCGCGCTCGCGGCGCACGTGGCGTGGCGTCCGCATATCGTAATGAGCATTGCACCGAGCCTCGCCAACGCGCCTGGCGCACTTGCGTTGGCACGTCTGACCGGCGCGCGTTCATGGCTGCATATCCAGGATTTCGAGGTCGATGCCGCCTTCGATCTCGGCCTGCTCAAGAACGCGCGCGCCAGCCGCATGGCGCTCGGCTTCGAACGCTGGCTGATGAAGCACTTCGACGTGGTCTCGTCGATTTCCGACAAGATGGTCGATCGCGCGGTGAGGAAGGGCGTGGAGCTGACGCGCGTGTTCCATCTGCCCAACTGGGTCGATACCGGCGCGATCTTTCCGCTCGATCGTCCGAGCGAGTTTCGTCGTGAACTCGGGATCGGAGAACATACGGGCGTGGTGCTCTATTCGGGCAACATGGGCGCGAAGCAAGGCCTCGAAGTATTGGCCGATGCCGCCGCCGCACTAGCATCGCGCGATGACATCGTCTTCGTGTTTTGCGGTAACGGCGCGACCAAGGCGGAATTGCAGAAGCGTTGCGCGGGTCTCAAGAACACGCGCTTCATGTGCCTTCAGCCGGTTGAGCGTCTGAACGAACTGCTCAATCTCGCCGATGTTCACGTGCTTCCGCAACGCGGCGATGTCGCCGATCTCGTGATGCCTTCGAAGCTCACCGGCATGTTCGCCAGTTCACGCGCCGTGATTGCCATGGCGCATGGCGGCACGGAACTCTACGAAGCCGTCAATGGACGTGGCGTCGTGATCAAGCCGGAGAGCGCGAAGGACCTGACCGATGCGATAGAAATGCTGATCGGCGACCCGGAGTTACGGGCTTCGCATGGCGAGCAAGGACGGCTCTTCGCACAAGAACGTCTGTCGCCGGCTTCCGTGTTTGCACGCCTCGAAGACCGCTTGATCTCGCTCATCGGCAAGCCGGTTCCGCATGCGGCGCCGGTGCGGATCAAGGAAGCGGCTGCGCGGCCGGCGGATACGGATATGTTTATCGAGCGTGCACCTGTCGTCGAGAAGATCGAATAGCAGAGCATCGCGCTGGCTGTTTCACGTGACTTGCAAGGGTTCGTCTTTCATCGAAGACGAACCCTTGTGTTTTTAGTAGGGCGACTTGTAGATGTCTCTGGCGCGCGCGGGATTGGCCGGAGGCTTGAGTCCCGCCGGCGTGGGATAGAGCGTGGCCGCCGCGCCTTGCGGCATCAACATGGCCTTGGCGGTGGCTGCATCGTTTCTTCGACCCGTTGCCCGCAACTGCGCACCCGCACCGGGATTGCCGACATAGCCGTTCTGCTGGGCCAGCAACTTGTCGGTGGGCGAGATGCCCTCAGTGGTCTGCCCGTTCGTGATGGGTCCGCGCTTACCACCTTTGCCGTTGGTCGGCGCGCCATACGGGTCCGAATACGTCGATGGACTTCCGAGCAAGTCCATCTCACCCGCGCCGCCCGCGGCCTGACCGTTGCTCATGGCGGCATCGGCGAAATTGCCTGCATGTGCAAAGGGCGCCGCGGCGAACGCGGTCGCGGCGATGAGCGGGAATAGCACTACACGTAGCGCGTTTTTCATCGAAATCTCCAAAACGGTAGTGCGAAGTTTCCGCAAGTCGGCAGGTGATTGTCTGGTCGCAAGACCTCATTCGGTGCGCTTCCTGCATCGATTCGGTGAACCCGGATACAACGCATGCAACGAATAAATCGGACATGAAAACAGGATATGGCGCGGAACCGATCACTACCGCCAAAAGCCCTGCAGATGCGGCCATTCGTGTATTAGCGCACGCGGGCTCGTGCACCCTTCGCCGATAATCAACCTACCGTATGCGCCTGAGCCGCGCTGCATAGGCATGCTTTCCCTGGCAACGGGCGGGCGGCATGCAGGCATCTCGAGCAATCATGCTTATCAGAAAAGGTAAGACGAGTACGCCTTGAAGCGTACCTAAGGACAAGGCCAAACACGAGTCGCCAGAAAACAAAAGCGCGCTCGATGACAGGCACCGTGCGACAAGCGCTGCACAGCAATGAATCGGCAGTATGCGGGCAGCTGGGCGAGTAGTGAAGCGGAGTGACTGGGGCGGGGGTTCCTAATGGACAGAGCGATCGAAGAGCGTGGCATCGGCGCGGCCAGAAATGGCAACGCTGGCGAGACTGCCACACGGCGCGCGACGGCGTCGGGCAAGGTCATCGACCTGTCGCTCGCGGGTCCCGGCAACTTCGTTGCGAAGCGCGGCTTTCTGACCGAGCTCGTGTGGTTCTTCATCGAAGCATGCTTCATCAATAACAAGCTCATTCCGGTCTCGTTTGTGCGCGTGGCGCTTCTACGCGCATTCGGCGCGCGTATCGGCAGCAACTGCCGCATGCCGCATCCCATTCGCGTGAAGGCGCCGTGGAATCTCGAGGTCGGCGACAACTGCTGGTTCGGCGTCGATGCCTGGATCTACAACCAGACCACGATTCGCATCGGCTCCAACGTCTGCATCTCGCAGGGCGCGTTTCTCACTACCGGCTCGCACGACGTGGGCGGCAACATGGACTTGCAGGTCGCACCGATCGTGATCGAAGACGGCGTCTGGATCACTTCGAAATGCGTGGTGCAGATGGGCGTGACCATCGGGCGCTCGGCAGTCGTCACACCGCTTTCCGTCGTACATCGTTCGCTCGATGCGGAAGGCGTGTATGGCGGCAACCCAGTGCGCTTCATCAAAAAACGCTTCCCTGCATGAGTTTTATCGCGGTCGCGCGCTTCGTGATCGACGCGGCCCGGTCGTTTTTGAAAGCACAAGACATCTGAGGCACGGAGACAAAGCGCGCGCGGCGTGATGCGGGCATGTGATGCCGCGTATCACGGCGGGCTTTCGTGAACCGACAGCGAAGGAGACTTGCAAGCTCATGCGGAGCCCTGCGGCAGCACACGCGAACAAGCGCGAATAGCGCGTATATGGCGTACAGGGCGCCGTCGGGATCGTTCGAATCCGGCAAGAAGATGCGTCGCCAAGACGAGCGACGCCTCGCAACCGGATGCGGCGTTTGGACAACGGGTCAGGGGCGCGGTGCATTGCCGGCAACATGGCACACCGCTTAAGCACGAGTAAGAAGGAGCACGGGGCATGTTCATTGACAGCCGAAGCGTAGAGCAAGGCGCGGTAATCGATACCACGGTCTGCATCGTCGGGGCGGGGGTGGCCGGCATCACGCTGGCGCTCGAACTCGAAAGGCAGGGCATCGACGCGTGCCTCCTGGAAAGCGGCGGGTACAAAGCGGACGACGAAACGCGCGATCTGTATCGCGGCGAGAACGTCGGCGTGCCGTACGAGTTCGCCGATGGTTGCCGCAGCCGCTTTCTCGGCGGCAGCAGCAATTGCTGGGGCGGCTGGTGCCGTCCGCTCGATCCGTGGGATTTCGAAAAGCGCGACTGGGTGAAAGACAGCGGCTGGCCTTTCAGCCTGGACGAGTTGCGCCCTTACTATGCGCGCACGCATCAACTGCTGCAGCTCGGCGAGAATAATTTCGATCCGGCCTACTGGGAAGCGGCGATTCATCGTTCGGATGTCAAGCGTCATCCATTCCCGACGGGCAAGGTGCGCGACACGATCTCGCAGTTCAGCCCGCCGGTGCGCTTCGGCAAGGTGTATCGCAAGCATCTGCTCGATGCGAAGAACGTGCGCGTGATGCTGTACGCGAACGCGATGAACATCGACACCGACACCGACGCACGCACCGTCACGAAGATCGATATCGGCACCATCAGCGGCCGGCGCTTTGCGATTCGCGCGAAGGTCTTCGTGCTCGCGACAGGCGGTATCGAAAACGCGCGTCTGTTGTTGTCGTCGAACAAGGTGCAGAAGGCGGGTCTCGGCAACGGCAACGATCTGGTGGGCCGTTACTTCATGGACCATCCGCGCATCATGTCGGCGAAGGTGAACTTCAAGAAGGAATGGGCGCGCAACAAGCTCTACGACATCAAGTATCACTATCAGAACAAGGCGGTCTCGGCGCACGGTACGTTCATCTCTTCGCAATTCGCGCTCACGCAGTCCGTGCTGGAACGCGAGAAGCTCCTGAACGCGCGCTCGTGGTTCTATTCGGTGTTCCGTGGTGAGAACACCGAGGGTTCCGAAGCGTTGATCCGCGCGAAACAGGCCATGCTCAAGAAGGATCAGCCGGGCTACAGCATGGCGGGCGACCTCATGACCATGATGGCGCATCCCGTCGATACCGCGTGCTTCGGTCTTGCGCGTCTGTTGCAACCGCGTTCGCTCATCACCGAAGTGAAGATTCAGACGATCGTGGAAGCGGAGCCGAATCGCGACAGCCGCGTGACGCTCTCGGCGCAGAAAGACGCGCTCGGAATGAATCGCGTGTCGGTGGACTGGCAAGTGACCGAGCTCGTGAAGCGCACCTTCGATCGCACGGTGACGCTTCTTGCCGAGGAACTGAAGCGCGGCGGCGTGGCCGACGTGGAGCTCGACGAGCCGCTCGAAGGCAAGCCGTGGCCCGCGCAGCTCGAAGGCACATGGCATCACATGGGCACGACGCGCATGCACGACTCGGAAAAGGAAGGCGTGGTCGATCGCAACCTGAAGATTCACGGCATGAGCAACCTGTATGTGGCGGGCAGCTCGGTGTTCCCGACGGTTGGCGCAAACTTCCCGACCATCACGATCGCCGCGATGACCCTGCGTCTCGGTAGCCATCTCGGCCGCATGCTGAAGAACGATGAAAGCACGCCGGCAGCGACGCTCGTCTCTTCGTCCGGCACGCCGCTCAAGGGTATCGTCACCGAGGAAATGCCGATGGCCGCATCGGCCATGCATATGCCGGGTGATCTGAGCAAGGCGTGAGGCAGGGCAGCAGCACCTGAAGCGCAAAACGCCGCCGGTCGTCGAGGACCGGCGGCGTTTCGTTTTGATGCGTGCGAGCGGGCATCGCTATAATCGCCGTCCACACCCGGCTTTTTTAGGTATATCGCTCGTGAAACTGCTTATCGCCCTGACACTTGCCCAGCTCTTGCTCGTAGCCTGCTCGTTCTCCGAAACCGAAGCGCAGAAGGCTGGGCGCTTCACGCGCACCGAGCAATCGCTCGAAGAGGCGCAGCGCAACGCGACCGTCGAATGCAACGACGCGGCGCAATGCGACGCGGCCTGGAAGCTGACGAAGACGTATGTGGAAAAAAGTTCGAAGGAACGTCTGTTGCGCGCGGACGATGTCGCGATCGACACCGACATGCCTTCAGGCTCAGGCAAGCCGGTCTATTCGGCGACGCGCACGGCGAAGGGCAGTGGCGCAACCATCGTGCTATATGCGCAATGCCGCGACATGTACGGCGAAGAGCGCACCGTGGGCTCGGACTACAACGGCTGCGCGGAAAAGATCATCGCCACGCAGAACGGCTTCGTCGATTACCTGAAGGCCAATCTGGTCGCGAAATAAGCACGCATCAACCGGCTTGCCGCTTCAAACGCAAGGCATCGGTCCTGCCGCCGCGCGGTCCCGCCGTTTCGCGCAGCACGCGGACGAGATCCTTCGACATGGCGTCGACATGAAAGCGTTGCATGAAGGTCTTGAGCGCTTGCTCGCGCATGGCTTCGACCTTGGCGGTATCCATGCGCAGCCAGGTCGATAACGCATCGGCGGCGCCCTCGACGGTATCGGTCGTCACGATTCCCGCGCCGTCTTCTTTCACTTCGCGCCAGATGTTGACCTTGTCGGAGATCAGCACCGGCAAGCGCGAACCCAGCGCTTCCGCAACCGCAATGCCGAAGTTCTCCTGATGCGAAGGCAGCGCGAAGACATCGCTCGTGCGAAACGCGCCCCACTTCAAGTCACCACTTAGCATGCCGGTCCACGTCATGCGAGTCTCGATGCCAAGTTCCTTGGCGAGCGTACGCAGATTGGCGGCGAACTCGCCGTCGTCGGGACCGGCCATCACGAGATGCGCGTTCGTGTCGATATCGCGCACGTTGGCGAACGCCTTCAGCAGCAAGTCGCAGCCTTTTTTCTCGTGAATACGGCCGAGAAACAGAATGGTGCGCTTGCCCGCGAGTTGCGGAAACTTCGCCAGGAACGCTTCGCGCAACGCGGTGGAATCGGCGGGCGGCGGGCGCGTGCCGAACGCGACCACTTCCTCATTCGCGCGATACAGTTTGAACGACTCGCGTGCAAGCAGTCGCTCTTCCTGCGTCGTGAACAGCACGCGGCGCGCATCGCGCAGGACGCGATATTCGGCCCACGGCCAATAGAGGCTTTTCTTCAGATGCTTGAGCGGATACGTGCGCTTGAACCACGGATCGAGCATGCCGTGCGGAAACACGTAATAGGGCACGCTGCTGTCGCGCAGAGCATTCCACGTGCCGTAGCCGTGATACTGCCAGAGACCGTTGACGATCACGGCATCGAAGCGCGTTGCGTGTTCCTTGAGCCACGGCACGAGCTTCGGCGTGAGTCCGTAGAAGCCGCGCACCGGACCCAACGCATGAAGACGCAGGGGAAAACTCGCGAGCCACGGTGCATCGGGTGCGTCGAGTGAGACCACTTCGATCTCATGGCCCATCGTCTGCATGCTGATGCCGCTTTGCAGCACGCCTTCGATGGGACCGCCCGCGCGTGGATCGACAGTGGAAAGCAGATGCAGAATCTTCATGGCGTATGAAATGGCTCGTGTCAGGCGGACGGCGCGAAGGTGCTCGCGCCCGGCGGCGAATCGCGCCGGCCGTCGTCATGATGACCATGCGTGAGGCCCGGTGCGTGCGATGCGTGCGTCGGCAAGGCATCGGGCGTGGGCTCGAAAAACGGCTGCATGTCGGGATGCACGGGACCGAAGGGACTTCTGAACGATGGCCGCGGCGCCGCCGTCTCAGTCGCACGCGTGCGCAATGCATGAGCGATGCGCGCATAGGCGGCGACCAGCAGACCGAGCGCGACGCCGAACACGATGCCCGAGAAACGGTTGCCGAGTGGATTGCCGCCCACCGACGTCGCGGGCAGCGAGGCGACCACGAGCAACGCGCGTCCGAGCACCGGCAGATACATCACATCCGGCGCGCGATGCTTCCATGCGCGATACGCCATGGAGCCGCGATAGAGCGCCCACAGCAACGCGATCGGCAACGCAATACCGAACATGATGCCGCCCGCGAAGAACTGATAGACCCAGAAGTTGTGGCCGGCCGCCCATTCCTTGATCGCGTAGAAATCCTTCTTGGTCATCTGACCGGCGAGGTCCGGCAGATACGTCGGCGAATAGCGATAGTCGTGACCGTATCCGAGACCGACCGCGACGGAGAGTGGCGAGGCCATCGTCTGATCGTATTGATCCTTCATCTCGGCAAGGCGCGTGATGGTGGTCGGATCGCGGCCGGACTCCGTGTCTTTCGAGAACGACATGCGCTGCGCCCAGTGCTCGGCAACACTGGGGAAGAACGCGGCAGACGCGGCCACCATCGCGCCGAGAAGCGCCGCGATCATGACCGCGCGCAAGCCGGCCGTGAAGAGATGGCGGATGGACGGCGCGGCAAGCCAGGTCGCATAAATGAACAGCAGGATGGTGCCGACGAGCAGACTGCGCGTCACGCTGAGCAGTTCGATCACGACGGTGCCGAGAAACAGCAACGCGGTGAACTTAGTGACGCGCCGCGCGATGACGAACTCATGCAGCAACAGTCCTTGCAAGCAGAGGAACGTCACGGAGACGATGCGAAAGCGCACGCTGTCGAGGCCGCCGCCGGTTGCCATGCCGTAGGCGAAGCTGAAGACGAGCGAGGCGATCATCGACCAGTACATTGCGCGTTCGATCTGTTCGAGACGCTGAGAGTCCCACGGACGGCATGCGACGAAATAGCCGAGCAGCATCAGGAGGAACGGCAGAATCACGCGCATGTAGTTGCCGGAGTCGTTGCCCTGCAACACCTGCGTGGCGATACTGCCGACCATGGTGAGCATGAAGAGCGACGTGATGACCGTGCGCAGCCGCGAGCGATAAGCAAAGCGCGGTCCGATCAGCATAAGCGCGATGGCGGCGCCGATGGAAGGCACGGTGAGAAGAATCTGGATGGCCTTGCTGGCTGTCTCGGCGGCCTTGAAGTCGAAAGCGAGCGGCAGCAGGAAGAGCCAGATCCAGACGACGGCGAACTTGTTGCGCATGGCGTTCTCTTTAGATCGCAAAGCTCTTCGAGCTTCATATCCTCGCGGCGTCTGCCGCTGCATACCCGGAAAGCCTGAGTCGCGTTTCGTTTCGTGATGCTGTTGATGGATGCGACGGTTCCGGGAGCCCCGTATTTGTGGGTCGAATATATCAGCGGGTTTTCGAGCATGCCGTCGCGGCGGCGTTTTGCGACTAGCGTTAGGCGCGAAACGACGGACGCCCATGTGCGCCGCACCACGCTCGCCGTGAGCGCTTAAAGACATTGTTGCCGAGCGCGCATACGAGATTCGCCGATGTCGGCTAACTGCGCGATTCTGGCGGATCGCAACGATAGTCTGGACCGATTATTGGACAGCCGCGATGCTCGTTCTTCGTGCACGAGCGTGCGTGCGCGCGCCGTCGACGGGACAGTCAAATGCGGCGTCAACTACAACAGAAAGACCTTCGCAGAAGGGGGAAGACATGAGCCTGTTCGGCGTGCCGCGCATTCAGGGAGCGAGTCGCTCGATCGAGCTCGACTTCATCCGGGGTCTCGCGATCATCGCGGTGATGGGATATCACTTCCATTCGTATCCCACGGGTAGCGCGTTTATCGCGGCGATCGAGTATCCGCTCAAGAGCTTCGGGCACGAAGGCGTGAATCTGTTCTTCACGCTGAGCGGCTATCTCGTCGGCGGATTGCTGCTCAGGCAATACGCGCAAGAGGAACGTATCGATGCGGGGCGCTTCATCGTGCGTCGGATCTTCAAGATCTGGCCTGCTTATTACGCGCTGATTCTGTTTCATGTGGTGGCGGGACGGCATCCGACCGATACCTTCCTCGTGCAGAACCTCACGCACATGCAGAACTTCTTTGGTTCGTCGATTGCACAGACCTGGAGTCTTGCCGTCGAAGAGCATTTCTATCTGTTCCTGCCGTTGCTTCTGATCGTGCTGGCGCGGTGGCGTGCGGATTTCAAGACTATTCTTGCCGTACTGGGATCGATCTGCGTGGTGGTGTTGGTTGCACGAAGTATCGCGGTTTATAACGGGCATCTCGAGGAGACCTTCTTCTATACGCAGTACCGCATCGACAGCTTGCTGTTCGGCGTGATGCTCGCGACCGTTCGTTGGCTCAAGCCGAATATCTATCGTTCGATTGCGGCGCAAAAGCACTTGCTGATCGCGATGGTCGTCGGCGTCGTGTTATGGCTCGTCTTCGGAACGCGCAACGTGGCGCTCGATCAGAGCATCGGCTATACGATCCAGGCGATCGGATTCTGCGCGCTCATCGTGCTGACGCTCGAATATTCGAAGTCGACCAGGCAGAGCATGATTTATCGCGTGATCGGATGGATCGGGGTGTATTCATACGGCATCTATCTTTGGCATTCGCTGGCGCTGGCTCCGGGCGACATGCTCATTCGCCGGGCCGCGGCGCTGCATGTGCCGGCCATTCCCGCTTGGTTCGCAATCATGGGCGCGCAGTTCGCTATTGCCATCGTCGTAGGATACGTGACCACGCGCGCTGTCGAGTTTCCGTTCTTGAGGATTCGGGACGCGCTCTTTCCGGCGAAGCGGAAGGCGGAGGTGCCGGTTTCGGCGGTTGAGCCGCAGGCTTGATTGGCTTACGGGAGCAAGAAAAAAGAAGCCGCCTTTCGTGAGGAAAGGCGGCTTCTCTCGTTGATGCACCGCAAAACGCCATCAAACCGCCTGCCGCAACGTCTCCTTGAATTGCAGAAGCGTGTTGCGCTCCAGCAGATGCCCCGAAGCGAACGGCGCCACGCGTCGTGCGAGCACATCGTCGAGCGCCTGATTGATCGCAGCGGGCGAAAGCTCGTCGACCACAGGCCCAAGCTCTCCCGTGCGGCAGAACCATCCGATCAAGCCATCCGCCGTGGCAATCACCGGCTTGCCGAAGCGGAACGCCTGCACGAGCACGCCGCTCATGCCGTAGTGCCCTTTGTATCCGAGCCAGACGGCATCGCAGGCCGAGAAGAGATCCAGCTCCATCTCGGCGGGAATGAAGCGGTTGAACACCACGGGCACGGGCGCCTTCAACTTTGCGATTGCCGTTGCGAGCCGAGCGCGCACGTCTTCGTCCTGAGCGCCGGCAATGACGAGCGTCGGCGACTGCGCACTCGGGCGTTGCGCGAGCGCTTCGATGAGTTCGAAAAGGCCCTTGCGTTCGTTGATCGCACCGTAGACGAGCACATGCAGCCCATCGGACAGGCCGAGGCGCTCACGAGCCGCTGAGGGCTCGGCGGCGCGTGCGTCGGGAAACGGATCGGCGAGATATTCGATCGAGGTCGTGTAGCGCGCGGTGGATACGTTGCGCTTCCACCAGTCCGGCAAGGTCGGGTCGATGGTCAGCAGCGTCTTCATGCCGCCCACGCGAATGGCGCGCGCAAAGAGTCTTCCCTTCACCGCATTCACGAGCGGCCGGCGCGGCGCGCGCACACCCACGAGATGATGATGAAAATTCGAACGCATCGTGATGCCGACCCACGGCGTCTTTCCGAACGGCGAGCGCAGGAACGGCAAAGCGAGCAGGAAGTAATCGACGTAAGGCACCACGACGAGCGCGATGGAACGCCCACGGCTCGCGGTATCGAAGAAATGCTTGAAGTCCTGATGCGCGCGCACGTAGCTGACCGAGTGCAGGCCGCGCCCATGACGCACGGGCGGCGCGACCATCATGACTTCGAGCGCGTCGCCGCCTTGCTCCTGAATCTTCTTCACGAGCGGATGCGCCGCGTTGCCAGGCTCGGTCACGATGATGCAGCGATACCCCGCTTCCATGTAAGCGTTCGCGGCCCATTCGGCATAACGCCAGCGATGCCCGCTGAAATTGGGCTCGATGATGAGGACTTGATCTTTCGCCATTGATTTCACCGTTGCATCCGGCAGATGTGAACGCACATTGAGCGCGAGATGGCTCGCGCCACGCCATAACGCCGACGAAACCGACGTTAGCATCGCCACTGCGTACGCAACGGCCAAATTTCAGCGTTTTTCCGCGTACGCCCTGTGTGCGGGGACACGCTTTGAAATTCGTCAACCCGCATTGACACCCATTTCGGGCCGATTTCAACTACGCGTTGTCGTCCGCCGCAACCGCTGCCACGATACTTTTGGCACAGTCGCCTGAAGAAGAAGCGGCGTCACGCGCGCACCCGTCGTCCGGAATGGGAGCGTTGCGCGACGCGCAAGGTGGTCGAGCGCGCCAGGCCTCAAGCGCGAACGCCACGCCAACGAAATAACAGCAGCGCGGGGAATTCGAGTGAGATCTGTCCGGCTACCTTTCATACCGGCGCGCGGGCGTTTCCAGCAGGACGCCGCATTCTGGGTGCTTCTGCAGCAAGTGGTCGTGCGCGGCTTCGTCGCCGTCAAGTTTCTCGCCATCGGCCGGATTCTCGGACCCGAGGCAATCGGCGCGGTCAGCATCGCGCTGCTCGCGGTGGCTATCGCCGAATCCTTGTCCGATACCGGGCTCGCGCAAGCCGTCGTGCAAGGCCGCGATGCGCCCACGCATAACGAGCTCGGCGCGGTGTGGTCCACGCTCGCGATGCGCGGCGTGCTCATCGGTCTCTTGCTCGCGGTGCTCGCGCCGTTCATGAGCAGCCAGTTCCATATGAGCGGCTCGATCGGGCTGATCCTGCTTGCAGCCGTGTTGCCGATCGTGCGTGGCGTGGCATCGCCCGCGTATTTCATCGTGACGCGGCAGCGCGGCTTCCAGAAGCTCGCGGGCGTCGAGTGTTCCGCGAGTTTCACGGATTGCGCCGTCGGCCTCATCTGCGCGCTCTCGGGCGCGGGCGCCTACTCGGTGCTGATCGGCCTCGTCGCCGGCGAGATACTCAAGACCACGCTCACCTGGAGCAGCATGTCGCCGCGTCCGCCGCTGCGCTTGTCGGTTGCGGGCATCTCGCATTACGTGGGTTTCAGCCGCTGGATCTGGGCGGGCAGCGTGGTCAATCTGCTGCTCAATCAGTTCGACAAGGTGGTCGTCGCCAAGCTGCTCGGGCCGATGCAACTGGGCGCGTATCAGATGTCGTCGAAGCTCGCGCAGATGCTCCTCGCCGATGCCGCCATCGCCATGTCGCAGTATCTGTTTCCGACATTCTCCGAGCATCACCGGCGCGATACGCAAGGCGCGCGCAAGCTCTTCACGCGTTATCTGCTGATCGCGGGCGTCGGGCTCACGGTGCTCGTGATCGTGCTGCGTCTGGCCGCCGAGCCGCTCTTCAATCTCGTGCTCGGACCGGCATGGCTTTCGGCCGTGCCGCTCTTCCGTATTTTCGTGATCAACATGGCGATCGGCGCGATCATCGCGGTGCTGGTGTCGTGGCTGCGCGCGGTCGGCATGCCCAAGGTGGCGACGCACGCGTCGATCGTGCAGGCCATCGTGCTGTGCGTGACCGTGCCCATCGCGACGCACCTGTGGGGCGTGACGGGTATTGCCTGGGCCATGACGCTCGGTCTCGGCGCCGCGGCGTCATGGATGCTGTTTCGTATCGTCAGGGAGGCTTGAATGCGCATAGTTCACCTCGTACTTGCACCGCGTCTGTCCGGCGCCGAAGTGCTCGCGAAAGATCTGGCGATTCATCAGCAGAAGGGCGGCGAGTCGGTGGCGGTGGCCTCACTCGTGCCGGCGCACGACGATTTCACGGCGCTCAAGGCGGAACTCGTCGCGAATGGCGTGGAGTGTCTGTTCCCGGAGCGCATGTACGGGCGCTTCGGCAAGCTGTGGAATCTGTATCGCACGATCAAGGACGCGCGCGCCGACGTGCTCTTCGCGCACGCGACCATTCCCGCGTTCTACGCGCGCATGCTGCCGCTCAACGTGCCGATCGTCTATGTGATGCACTCGGCCACCAACGACTTCGAGAGCGAAGCCTTCAGGCGCGTCGAACGTCTGTTGTCGCGGCGGGCGCGCGCGGTGATCGCGGTGTCGCCGACCAATATCGACGATTATGTGGACGCGGTGGGCCGTCATCCTTCGATGACGCTGATTCCGAATGGCGTCGACATGGCGCGCTTCGGCAAGCGCCCGGCCGGCAGCGTGACAAAGGAAGCGCAGATCGTGCAGATCGGCCGCTATACGTCGGTGAAGAACCAGCTTTCCACGGTGCATGCGTTTCAGCGCGTCGTCGAGAAAGTGCCGTCCGCGCGGCTCTTGTTGTGCGGCGTGATCGAAGATCCGGCGTATCACGCGGCGGTCGGCGATCTCATCGCCAAGCTCGGATTGTCGGATCGCGTGAGTCTGCAAGGTCCGCGTTCGGATGTCGCGGAACTGCTGTTCTCGTCGAACGTGTTCGCCATGCCGTCGCGTTCGGAAGGGCATAGCATCGCGTTTCTGGAGGCGCTCGCGTCCGGCGTGCCGGTGGTGGCGAGCACCATTCGGCCGTTCAGCTTCGCGGCGGATTTTCCGGGCGTGCATCTCTGCGATCCCGACGATATCGACGCTTATGCGGACGCGCTCGTGCGTGCGCTGACCGAGCCTCGCTCGCATCGTCCGCTTGGTGGGCTCACGCTCGCCGATACCGCCGCGCGATATCTCGCGGTGGCGCGTCAGGTCACGCAGGCGCTGCCGCGTGGGGCCGCGCCGGCTTGAGGTTTCATCGTTGATGGCTTGACGCGGCGGGCGTTTGTCGAGCATTGCGCCGGCGTGATGTTCGACCTGGCGCCGCGCCGAGGTTTTTTCACATCTTCTGCGTGCAAGCGGCCATTGCGCCGCTGTCCTTCCCTCCCGAATCCGGAAGACGCGACCGCTTGCCGTTTGAGCTCGAACCGAACGCCTGCGCCGCGTCTTCGATCACGCGCGGCTTGTGGGCGCGCGCGATGGCGTAAAGCCGGTCCATATCCACTCCCGTCGATTCAACACTGGCGCACTCATAATTTTTCGCGTATCAATTGAGGGCTTGCGCCACGGTCGCTGTCCGGACCGCCATCGCCTCGATCCCTTCCAGGCTTCGGCAAGCACGCGCTTCGGATGCGGCGCTTTGCCGTTCGTATCACGTCCGCCGGTCACACAATCGCTTCACACTTCACTGCAGACATCGCGCGCGTGCGTGATAGGCATCGCCATTGGCGCAGGCTGCAGCGCGGAAACCGCGCTTCTCCCAATTGTTGGATTTTCGAGGAGTTCCACACGATGAGCACGATCAAGACGAAAGACGGCACCTCCATCTATTACAAGGACTGGGGCAGCGGCAAGCCGGTGGTGTTCTCGCACGGCTGGCCGCTCGACGCCGATGCCTGGGACGCTCAAATGCTTTTCCTCGCGGGCAAGGGATACCGCGTGATCGCGCACGACCGTCGCGGACACGGTCGTTCGGATCAACCGTCGGAAGGCAACGACATGGACACTTATGCCGACGATCTCGCCGCGCTGCTCGACACGCTCGATATCACGGGCGCCACGCTCGTCGGCCACTCGACGGGCGGCGGGGAGGTCGCGCATTACATCGGCCGACATGGCACGAAGCGCGTGGCCAAGGCCGTGCTGATCGGTGCGGTGCCGCCGCTCATGCTCAAGACCGAGGCAAATCCGGACGGCTTGCCGATCGACGTTTTCGACGGCATACGCCAGGGTGTGGCGGCGGATCGCTCGCAGTTCTATCAGGATCTGACGATGCCGTTCTACGGCTACAACCGCGAAGGCGCGAAGATTTCGCAGGGCGTGCGCGACCTGTTCTGGCTGCAGGGCATGCGCGGCGGCATCAAGGGGCATTACGAGTGCATCAAGCAGTTCTCGGAAGTGGACTACACGGCCGACCTCGAAAAGTTCGACGTGCCCACGCTCTTTCTGCATGGCGACGACGACCAGATCGTGCCCATCGGCGCGGCGGCGGAGAAGGCGTCGAAGATCGTGAAGAATGCGACGTTGAAGGTGTATCCGGGCGGCGCGCACGGCATGTGCACGGTCGAGGCGGATAAGGTGAATGCGGACTTGCTGGCTTTCATCGAGAGTTAAACAGGCTTTGCGTGACTCGTTCTTGCGGGCGAGTCACGCGTTACGCGTTGGCCATTCGGATGAGGTGCGCAGGATAGATGTATCGTGGATGATAGACTCCGAACGACAGGATCGCGAAGGATGACGAAGTAATTGACGCGAGGGTTATTTTGTTGATGGAGGGCAGGAATTATGCCGGAGATGCAGGCACACTTTTTACATTCGAAATATTGGAACGGTTTTCTACCAGTCGACCCGGCTGTGATTGCCCGCAAGGCGGGCGTCACGGTCGAGTACGACCCGGCGCTGGGGGACGCGTGCGGAAGGTTCGAGATCGTGGAGGGGCATCCCAAGATTTATATCAATCCGAACGAGACCAAGATTTGCCAGCGATTCGTCGTGGCGCATGAGCTGGGTCATTTCGTGCTCAAGCACGGCAAGCGATTCGTCGATACGCATCGCCAACTGAAATACGTGCAATTCAAATTTCGGGAACAGCAAGCCAATGACTTCGCGCTGGAACTGCTAATTCCGCATTTTGCAGTCGATATCCTGATCGAAAAGCGCAATATCACGAGCTACATCAAGCTCGCGGAATCGTTTGGTGTTGGAACGATGGCGATGCGAACCAAGCTCAAAAAAATGGGGTGGGCCCCATGAACGCAGACATCGATGTCAGGACGTTGCAAGCCGATAGCGATGCTTCGCTTGGCGAGCTTGATACCACGCGAACGACGGCTGAACAGAGTTCCTTGATCGTGGAACATATCGCTGACCGCCGGCAATATCGGATGTTCAGGCACTACGCGTTCTTCGGCATGGCGGCCCTGATCGCGACGCTCGTGGCAATGCTGGCGACCTGGATTATCACGTGCGGCTGGCGCATTTTCAGTTCTTCAGCCCAAAACTATTCATCGCATGTCGAGTTGTTGCTGGCGCCGCTTGTGGTGCTGGCTTCATTGGTCGCCGTGTCCATGCTGCCCATCGTCCGCCTGGTATTCCGGCAACTCGGAGACAAAGACGACAACAAGAACAGCATCACCATCTGGCAAACGGTCATCAGCGAAATCGGCGATGCTCTAAAGGAGTATCTGGGTCGCAGCCCCAAATCCCCCGCCTGAAACCAAAACCGCCCGGGCAAGACACGGGCGGTTTAGAAAACATGATTCACTTGCGCACCACGTGCGGCCGTCGAAACACCATCCATCGTGGAACCTTGAATCGCACGATGCTGATGTACAGCCACACGTAAGTCGCCGCAAACACCATCACGAAACAGAACAAATGCAGCGTGTGCCGCCAGAACAACGTCGCGGGAATCACCGCAATCAGGCATAGCAGCCAGAGATAGGGCGAAGTCAGCGAATTGCGTCGCGTGAGTTCACGCGCATTCTGCACGCCGACCGCCCAGCGCATCAGCCGCTTGTAAACCAGCATATGCAGATGCACGCCATCCGGAATGCCCGGCGACATGCCGCGAATGAACTTCTTGCGGTAGATCGAGAAACACGTCTCGAAGATCGGGTACATGAAAAGCAGCACGGGATACCATGCCGAGACATCGCGGTTGCGCATCACGAGCAGGATTGACAGTTCGCCGAGCATGAAACCGACGAAGTACGCGCCGCCATCGCCGAGAAAGATCAGTCCCGCCGGAAAATTCCAGATGAAGAAGCCCATCACCGCGCCCATCATGATGAGCGAGCCCGACAGCACGACCGGATCGTGCACCTGAAACGCCACGTAGGCGAGCGAGGCGAACATCATGAACGTGACCATCGAAGCGAGGCCGTTGAAGCCGTCGATGATATTCACCGCGTTGGCGAGCGCCGCCACCGCGATCACCGTGACCGCGCAGGAAATGACCGCGTAGGAAAGCAGAAAGTCGAGCGGCGGCACGCTGATGCGCGTCACCGCGATATTCAGAACCGCATACGCGAGCCCGGCCGCCGCCATGGTGCAGACAAGCCGGATGAGCGGCGTGACGCGCTTGGTCATGTCTTCGATCAAGCCGGAGAGAAACGCCGGCATGCCGCACGCGATGATGCCGAGTATCCCGCCCGAAACGAGCGGGTAACTCCATCGCAATTGCACGGCCGATACCGTCAGTCCGCATAAAATGCCGACGCCGCCGATGCGCGGCACCGGTCGCGCATGAAACTTCTGCACGCCGGCAAGATCGGTGTCGCCCAGCACGCCTTCATGCAGGTGCGCGAACCGCACGATCAACAACGTCACCAGCAGCGACACCAGAAAAGCGAGCGCGAAACTAAGCATGAAATAGGACCGGTTGATACGAGTGAAGCAAGGCGCCGCGACGCCTCAGGCAAAGCCTCGCGGATTTTGCGACTGCCAGCGCCAGTGATCCGCGCACATGCGCTCGATGCCATGTTCCGCGCGCCAGCCGATCAGCGCGAGCGCCGCGGCCGGGTCGGCGTAGCAAGCGGCGACATCGCCCGGACGGCGCGGCACGAGTTCGTAAGGCACTGGCTTGCCCGACGCCGTTTCGAATGCCTTGACCACATCCAGCACGCTATAGCCTTGTCCCGTGCCGAGATTGACGACGAAACTTCGGTCGAGCGACTTCAGCGCATCGATTGCGGCAATATGCCCGCGCGCCAGATCGACCACGTGAATGTAATCGCGCACGCCGGTGCCGTCGGGCGTCTCGTAGTCGCTGCCGAACACGCGCAGGCGTTCCAGCTTGCCGACCGCCACTTGCGCCACGTAAGGCATCAGATTGTTCGGCACGCCCGCCGGATCTTCGCCGATGAGCCCGCTTTCATGCGCGCCGACCGGGTTGAAATAGCGCAGCGTCGCGATACGCCACGACGGATCGGACACTTCGAGATCGCGCAAGATCTGCTCGGCGATGAGCTTCGATTGCCCGTACGGATTGGTCGCGGAGAGCGGAAAACTCTCGTCGATCGGCACGCTCCGCGGCACGCCGTACACCGTTGCCGACGAACTGAACACGAAGTTGCGCACGTTGCGCTCGCGCATCACGTTGAGCACGGCAAGCAGGCTGCCGATGTTGTTGCTGTAGTACTCGATCGGCTTCGCGACCGATTCGCCCACCGCCTTCAACGCGGCGAAGTGGATCGCGCCGGTGATCTCGTGCGCATCGAAAATTCGGCGAAGCGCGGCTTCGTCGCGCGCGTCTTCCTGATAAAACGCCACCGGCTTGCCCGCAATGCGCTCCACGCGCTTGAGCGACTCCGCGCGGCTGTTGACGAGATTGTCGATGACCACCACGCCGTAGCCCGCGCCGAGCAGTTCGACGCAGGTATGCGAACCGATGAAGCCCGCGCCGCCTGTCACCAGAATCGTGCCTCGCGAGGTGGTTTGTGCCGTGTCCTGCGCCGCGTTCTCATGCGCCCCGTTGCCATTCATCGTGTGCTCCCCAGAAATCGAAATCAGAGTGAAATGCCGGTTATGGCGTGTATTGTGCCCTTGTATCGTTCGACGACATTTTTTTCGTCGAATTCGCGGGTGACTTTCTCGCGGCCGCGTTGCGCCATTGCTTCGCGCGCGCTACGTGGCAGCGTCAGCATGCTTTCGAGTTGCGCAGTAAGGCTGTCCGCGCTCTTGACTTCGCAAAGCAGGCCGTTTTCGCCGTGCGCGACCACTTCGCGGCAGCCGGGCACGTCGGTCGCGACGATCGGACGGCCCATCGCGGAGGCTTCCATCAAGGTGCGCGGCACGCCTTCGCGATACGAAGGCAGCACGACGCAATCCGCCGCCGCGACGAGCGGCCGAACGTCGTTCGCTTCGCCCAGATATTCGACGATATTCTCACGCTCCCACGCTTCTACGTCCGTGCGGCCGATCGCGCTGGGATTATCGACGCCAACGGGCCCCAGCAACTGGAAACGCGCATGCGGATAGCGGCGCTTAAGCCGTCGCGCCGCTTCCACGTATTCGGCCACGCCCTTGTCCCACAAGAGCCGCCCGATCAGGATGAACACGAAGTCTTCGCGTTCGGGCAACGGCTCGAAGGCGAACTCGTCGAGATCGACGCCCTCGCCATGCAGACGGCGCGCGCGATCCGGGTGCACAAGCAGTTTTTCATCGTTGAAGGCGGCGAGATCGTCCTGATTCAGAAACCAGATTTCGCGCGGAAAACGGAACGCAAAGCGATAAAGCCGCTTGGCGATCTGCGCCGTGCGGCTTTTCTGGATGAACACGTAGCCGAGTCCCGTCGTCACCGCAATCGACGGCACGCGCGCCAGCATGGCCGCAAGCGAGCCGTAGATATTCGGCTTGATCGTGTAGTGGAAAACGAGATGCGGACGCGTCGCGCGATATTCGCGATACAGCGCGACGAGCGTCTTCAGGTCCTGACGCGGGTCCGTGCCTTTGGACGCCACCGGCAATTCAACGCAGCGGCAGCCCATTGCCTCCAGCGGTTCGAACGTGCGGTCGCGCGGCGCGATGATCGTCACTTCGGCTCCGTTGTCCGTCAGCATGCGCAGCACGCCGCGCCGGTAGGTATAAATGGCCCATGCCGTGTTGCACACGAGGGCGATGCGAAGGCGCTGCGGTGGTTTCGTCATCCGGGAGTCGTTCTTTTACGGTTCGCCGTGCGAGGCGGAACATGCCGCGCGCTTGCGCTTGTGCACGGCCAACCGTAGCGCAAAATCAATCGAAAGCAATTCGACAATAAGTTCAGGGTGCAACTATTTCGTGGGCGTGGAAGGCCGCAGCAGTTTCGCCTTCAACGCCTTGAGCGCGCGATACGGCAGCAGCAGATGCGCAATGCTCTTGCCGATGCCCGCCCAGTCGAACACGTTGCCCGCCCGCAAGTAACGCCATTGCAGGCGCAGCGTTGACAGCGTCTGCGTGCGGCGTTTCGTGGCGCTGATGCCGTTCTCGTTCAACTCGTAGTAAAGACCGAACGCCGGCAGATTCGCGCCGTCGTAGCGTGCAAGCAGACGCAGCAGCAGATCCAGGTCTTCCGCCGCGCGATAGTCCGCGCGATAGTTGCCGACCTCGCGCACCGCCTCGACACGCAGCATCAGCGAGGGATGCGCGAAGCACGAGCGGGCGAGCATCATGCGGCGGATCGTGTCCGGTTCGGTCGGCGGCGTGAGATCGAAGAGCGGCGCGCCGCCGGTGGCTACCACGTGCGTCCACATGCCGAGCGCGGCTACACGCGGATGCGCCTCGAGATACGCACGCTGCATCGCGAGCCGCCCGGGCGTCGCGAGATCGCCGCTGTCGATACGCGCCGCGTAGCGCAAACCGCGCGCGGCAAGCGCTTCGATGCCGGCCTGCAACGCGCGCTCGATCCCGCCGTTTTCGGGCAGTCGCAGAATCGCGATCCGCATGCCGTCGATGACCGGCGCGACGATGGGTGGCGTGCTGCCGTCATCGACGATCAGCACTTGCACGGGCGACGTTTCATCGAACGAGGCGAGCGTGCGTTCCAGGTCGGCCTGACCGTTGTACGCGGGAATGAGGACGGCGACATCGGAGAGAGCGTTCATGCTGACAGGCGCAAGCGTATGTAATAGAAATTCACCGACGCCGCCGCCAGATAACCCGCAGCCAGTCCGATCAACGCGCCGTAGCCTTCGAAGCGCGGAATGGCGAACGCATTCACCGCGAACGCGACGCCGAGCGCGAGCAGCCATTTCGCGAGCAGCACGTACTTCGCCTGAAATTTCAGGACCACGAGATTGCCGATTGCCTCGATGCCCGCCGGCACCGAAAGCCACACCGCCCAGCGGAAAATTTCCGTGGCGCCCGCATAGTTCGGCCCGAAGACTCGCGTGATGATGAAGCCCGCGAGGGCGTCGAGCACGGCGGCGCCGGCGACCATCAAAACGGCGGTCAGCGCGAAGAGGCGCCACAGATTGCGCTTCAGTTGCGCGGTGTCCGTCACGCGATAAACGAACGCCGGCGCGATGGTCTGCGCCAGCATCAGCGCAAGCGCAATCCAGTTCTCGTTCAATTGCTGCGCGGCGGAATAAAGCCCGAGTTCCGCGAACGATACGCAATGCGCGAGCATCAGCCGGTCGAGTTTAAGGAACAGATACATGCAGATGAGGCCGATCCAGAACACCATACCCGCGCTCGCGAAGTGCCTGAACAGTGCGCGGTCGAAGTGCCAGCCGAGCCTGCCGCCGTGCCGCCGCATGTAATACACGAGAAGCACGCCGCCTATCGCCGCCGCTTCCAGCGCCCACAGCCAGCCGAAACTCGCCGCGCTCATCGCCATGCGCACGAAGGCATAGACGAGCGCCGCCTTGACGATGGCCGTGAACATGCTCGCAATCAATTGCGGCTTGCTGTAGGTCATGCTCTGCAGCCACGCGTTGATCACGCCGATGAACGGCTCGCGAAACAACATGGTGAGCGCAAGACCGGCGAGCATGGCACCCACGAGCGGGTCGGTGAAGCCCGCCGCGATCCATGTCCAGGTCACGACGAGCGCAATCGCCGATACCGCGATGCGCAGCACGAAGGCGCTGCCGAGCACGACGCCCGTGCGCGCGGGTGGTTCCTTCACGATGGTCGGCACCAGAATTTCCGCGCCGCAGACCCACGTGATCGGCGCGATGACGAGCAAAAGCGTATTCGCGTACTGCCATTTGCCGAACGCGTCCGGGCCGAGATAGCGCGCGAGCAGCCCCGAAATGACGATGGCGATTGCAATTTGCGTCAGCCTTTCGAGCCCGAGCCAGACGATGTTGGCGAGCGCCCGCGCGACGTCCGGATTGCCCGAGCGCGTCAACGCCTTCATGCCGCGCGTACCGAGGTGTGGTCGGGCATGCCGTGTGCTAGCAAAACCTGACGGTCCGACGCTTTCGCGATTTTCGCCAGCTTCGCGACAAACGTTCGCCGCAACGGAAAATACTTTTGTGTGGTGGCGCGCGAAGGCGCCTCATTCCCGGGCATCGAGGCGAAAGAGCGATTAGGCATTGGATTAGAATGAGCGCGCGAGGCTTTACCGCGACGCGCAGCATGAAAACGTGGAAAGCGCTGAAAGACAGCGATTATAAGTGCGAACCGAAGCTCGATCCTCGAAGCCGCGGTCGCGATGCGCAAGCACACTTGCAGGCAGAATTCGAACCGTCATCTGGCATGCGCTTGCATGCCGGCGCGTTTTACATCGATCACGTTTCGACCTGCACGCCCTCATGGCTGCATCGCCGAGAATCCATCAATCAAACGAGAAGAGGTAGCCATCTTATGACCCAGGTATCCCAATCCATTTTCAAGGCCTACGACATCCGCGGCATCGTCGGCAAGACGGTCGACAAGGACGTGGCGAAGAACATCGGCCAAGCGTTCGGCAGCGAGATCCGCAAGCAGGGCGGCGATTCCGTCGTCGTTGCGCGCGATGGCCGTCTGTCCGGCCCGGAACTCGTCGGCGCGCTCGCGGACGGCCTGCGCGCGGCGGGCGTCGATGTCATCGATATCGGCATGGTGCCGACGCCCGTCGGCTACTTCGCCGCGAGCGTGCCGCTGCCCTTGCCCGAGGGCGAGCGGCGCGTGGATTCGTGCATCGTCGTGACGGGCAGCCACAATCCGCCCGACTACAACGGCTTCAAGATGGTGCTGCGCGGCGCGGCCATCTACGGCGAGCAGATTCAGAGCCTGTATCAGAGGATCGTCAACGACGACTTCGAAACGGGCGAAGGCAGCTACACCGAGTTCGACGTCCAGCAGATCTATCTCGACCGAATCCTCTCCGATGTGAAGCCGGTGCGCGGCATGAAGATCGTCATCGATGCAGGCAACGGCGTCGCGGGCGGTCTTGCGCCGCGTCTGTTCAAGGCGCTCGGTTGCGAGCTGGTCGAACTCTTTACGGACATCGACGGCAACTTCCCGAACCATCACCCGGACCCGGCGCATGCCGAGAATCTGCAGGACGTCATGAAGGCGCTAAAGGAAACGGATGCCGAGATCGGCTTCGCATTCGATGGCGACGGCGACCGTCTCGGCGTGGTGACGAAGGACGGCCAGATGATCTATCCGGACCGCCAGCTGATGTTGTTTGCGCAGGAAGTGCTGTCGCGCAACAAGGGCGGCCAGATCATTTATGACGTGAAGTGCACGCGCAATCTCGCGAAGTGGGTGCGCGAGCAGGGCGGCGAGCCGGTCATGTGGAAGACGGGCCACTCGCTCGTGAAGGCGAAGCTGCGCGAAACCGGCGCGCCGCTCGCGGGCGAAATGAGCGGTCACGTGTTCTTCAAGGACCGCTGGTACGGCTTCGACGACGGCCTTTACACGGGCGCGCGACTCCTCGAAATCCTTTCGCGCGTGGACGACCCGAGCAAGCTGCTCAACGACCTGCCGAACTCGCTGTCGACGCCTGAATTGCAGATCAAACTGGAAGAAGGCGAAAACTTCGAACTGATCGGACGCTTGCAGAAGTCGGCGAAGTTCGAAGGCGCGGACGATGTGCTGACCATCGACGGATTGCGTGTCGAATATCCGGATGGTTTCGGTCTCGCGCGTTCGTCGAACACGACGCCGGTCGTGGTGATGCGTTTCGAGGCGGACACCGAAGAGGCGTTGAAGCGCATTCAGGAAGATTTCCGCCGCGTGATTCTGGCGGAAAAGCCGGACGCGAAGCTGCCGTTCTGATTTGGACGGAGTGGGTCTAGATGGTTGGGAAGCGGCGCGGTTGGGCAAACCGCGCCGTTTTTCATTGGGAATAAAACTCTGCCGAAAGAATCTGGTCGGTCGACCAGGACAGTTCTTCCGGGAACGCATCTAGTCCTTGTTCTTCGGCGGCTTTCGAAACGGCATCGGTCCACGTTCCGGTGAGCCAGCCCGAGTCGCGCAACGAAGTGTTCAGACTCGGCGTCTTTAGCAGCGCGACGCCGACGGCGCGGCGCTGTTCCTTGATCGTACGCTGCCAACTCGAGCCACGACGTCCCGGTTGGTATTGCCACTTGAGAAGATGCGCAAGCAGCACGGCCATACGGCTGGAAAGCTCGCGTTGTTCGCTCTTGCCGACGTCCTCGATTTCCTCTGCGATAGGTTCCACATCGATGGCCGAGAACTTACCGGCCCGCAGCAGCTCGGCTTGTTCCCGCGCCCACGCCACCACGTCCTGTTCGTAACGCGTTTCCATCGCAGCTCCCTTTGTGGTCGGATATCCGGTACGGCTTGCCCGGTGATCGTCGTGTTACCGGCTTTTTTGCGCCCTTAAATCGCTTCAGGAGACAGCGAGCGCCGCCGCGCGCACAACCCGCGCTAAAATCCCGTTTCCCCATCTCCAATTCACCGCGAGAATCGCCCGAACGCGAATCCGCGCCTGTCCCAATCAGCGTGCAAAAGATCCTGATCGTTCGCGTGTCGTCGCTTGGCGACGTCGTTCACAACATGCCGGTCGTCGCCGACATTCGCCGCCGTTATCCCGATGCGCGGATCGACTGGCTCGTCGAGGAAAGTTTCGCGAGTCTCGTCGAACTCGTCGATGGCGTGCATCGCGCGATCCCGTTTTCGCTGCGACGCTGGCGCAAGAGTTTCGCGTCGCCCGCGAACTGGCGCGAGATCGGCAAGTTCAAGCGCCAGCTCGCCGCCGAGAAATACGATCTCGTGATCGACTGTCAAGGGCTCATCAAGACCGCGTGGGTCGCGAGCTGGGCGCGCGGGCCGCTCGTCGGCTTGGCGAATCGCACGGAAGGCGCGGGCTTCGAATGGCCCGTGCGCTTTTTCTACGACCGCCGCGTGCCGATCGAGCCGCGCACGCATGTGGTCGAACGCACGCGCCAGCTCGTGGCCGCCGCGCTCGATCTGCCGCGCCCGCAGCCCACCGACGATATCGACTTCGGCATCGATACGCGCCGTGCAACGCTCGCCATTTCAGAGCTCGGGCTGAATCTGCCGGTGCCTTATGTCGTGTTCGTGCACGCGACCTCCCGCGCCGACAAACAATGGCCCGAAGCCGCGTGGATCGAGCTCGGACAGGCGCTCGTCACGCGCGGTGCATCGATCGTGCTGCCGTGGGGCAACGAAGCCGAACGCGCGACGAGCGAGAAACTCGCGAAGGAATTCGGCGCGGCTGCCATCGTGCCGCCGAAACTCTCGCTGCCCGCGGTCGTCGGGCTGATCGATGGCGCGGCCGCGACCGTTGGCGTCGATACCGGGCTGGTTCATATCGCGGCGGCGCTGAAGCGTCCGACCGTCGAGTTGTACAATTTCTCGACCGCCTGGCGCACCGGCGGCTACTGGTCGCCGAAGGTCGTCAATCTTGGCGACGCGAGCCGGCATCCCACGTTGTCCGAAGTCAAGGCAGCGCTCGCGGGCTTCGGTCTCTTGTAGCGTGCCGTGATAGCGTGCCCGTCGCGCATTACGTTTCCAGGCGCCAAGCAACTCAAGGTCGAAGGCACATGACGGAATCTCAAATCATCGAAGTCGCTTCGTGCGATTGGCACGGCAAAAATCTTTCCGTACCGCGCGAAACGCTGCTCGCCGGCGTCGAAAACGGCAAAGTCCTCTATTTTCCCAATCTGCGCTTCGAGATTGCGGGCGGCGAACAGGCGCTGCTCGACCCGCGCATTGCAGACCCGAAGCGCAAGAACATCAGCCTCGCGCCCAACGGCGGCGCGCTTGCTGGCGTGCTCGGCGACAACGTGATGCAGTCGGCGGTGCGCTCGCTCATCGCGCGCTATCAGACGAACGCGCGCTCCCTGGTGGATGGCCTCTTCCCCGAATACGACGGCAAGTTGCGCGTCGCGCCAACCAGCTTGCGGCTGCATCAGGTGGAAACGCGCGAGACATCCTGGCGCAAGGACGACAGCCGTCTTCACGTCGATGCCTTTCCGTCGCGGCCGAATTACGGCGAACGCATTCTGCGCGTCTTCACCAACGTGAACCCGCAAGGCGCGCCGCGCGTGTGGCGCGTGGGCGAGCCGTTCGAGGACATGGCGAAGCGCTTCCTGCCGAACATCAAGGCGCAGACGCCGGGCGCGGCGTGGCTCATGAATCTGCTGCACATCACGAAGTCGAAGCGCAGCGAATACGATCACCTGATGCTGCATCTGCACGACGCGATGAAAGCCGATCTCGATTATCAAAAGGTTTCGCCGCAAGTGACGATGCCGTTTCCGCCCGGCTCGGTATGGGTCTGTTTCTCCGACCAGACGTCGCACGCGGTGATGTCCGGCCAGTTCATGATGGAGCAGACGTTCTTTCTGCCCGTCAAGTCGATGGCGCGGCCTGAGCGCGCGCCGCTCGGCATTCTCGAACGTCTCAAGGGCAGGGCGCTCGTTTGAACGGCGCAGCTATCGGAGCCGGCGCGCCGCCTGCCTCGGCGGTGCTGATGAGGCTCGTGTATCGCGCGGCGTGGTGGCTCGTTGCGCCGCTTGCGGTGCTGCGTCTGTTGATTCGTTCCCGCAAGGAGCGCGGTTATCGCGAGCATATTGCCGAGCGCTTCGGTCGCGGTCCCGCGCGCCGCGCCGACGATCTCGCGCCGCTCGTCTGGGTGCATGCGGTGTCCGTGGGCGAGACGCGCGCGGCGCAACCGCTCATCGAAGCGTTGCTCAAGACGCATCCCGAAGCGCGGCTGCTCATTACGCACATGACGCCAAGCGGCCGCGCGACCGGCGAGCAGCTTTATGGCGATCGCGTCATGCGCGCTTATCTTCCCTACGACTCGCCGCGTTTCGTGCGGCGTTTTCTGCGTGCCTGGCGGCCGTCGCTCGGCATCGTGATGGAGACGGAAGTGTGGCCGACGCTCATCGACGAATGCAAGCACGCGGACGTGCCGCTCGTGCTGACGAACGCGCGCATGTCGGAGCGTTCGTTCAAGCGCGCGGCGCGTTTCGGGCGCGCGGTGCGCGAAGTGTTCGGCGGCTTTTCTCGCGTGCTGGCGCAGACGCCTTCGGATGCCGAGCGGCTCATCGCGCTTGGCGCGCGCAATGTCGCGGTGCTCGGCAACCTGAAGTTCGACATGAGCGCGCCGCCTGAACTCGTCGCACGCGGACAGGCCTGGCGCGCAGCCATCGGCAATCGGCCGGTGTGGGTGGCGGCAAGCACGCGCGAAGGCGAGGAAACTTTGGTGCTGCGCGCGTTCGCCGCGCTGAACGTGCCCGATGCGTTGCTGATTCTCGTGCCGCGCCATCCGCAACGGTTCGATGAAGTATCGGCGATGATCGCGGCCGCCGGCATGAAGAGCGCGCGCCGTTCAGTGTGGGCGCCAAAGGCCGTGGCGGCGGGATCGGGCGCGGACGTGCCGGAGCCGTTGCCATCGAACGTGCAGGTTTTGCTCGGCGATTCCATGGGCGAACTCGGCGCGTACTACGCGGCGTCGGATCTGGCGTTTATCGGTGGGAGTTTGTTGCCGCTTGGCGGGCAGAATCTGATCGAGGCGTGCGCGGCGGGCGTGCCGGTGCTGATCGGACCGCATACCTTCAACTTCACGCAGGCGACCAACGATGCCATCGCGGCGGGCGCGGCGTTGCGCGTGCAAGACCCGCAGGAACTCGCGCGCGGCCTGCGCGAGTTGTTCACCGACAAGCCGCAGCGTCTCGCGATGAGCGCGGCGGCCGCGGCGTTCGCGGCGCGGCATCGCGGGGCGACGGAGCGCACGGTGTCTATTCTGGGTGCGTTGCTGGACGAGGAGAGTGACGCGGAGCGTTGAGCCAGCGGCGACGACTCAGCGTGCCAGCAAGGCCGCAACGCATCGCGCGAAGCGTTCGTTGCTCGCCGCGATGCCGTATTCCTCCGCGCGTTCCAGCGCGCGCGCCTGCATGTCGGCGCATAACGTGTCGTCGGTCAAGACGCGGCGCAGCGCATTCGCCATTTCATCCACGGATTCCACCGGAACCAGCAGACCGAAGCGCCCATCGCCGAGAATCTCGCGCGGGCCGGTCGGGCAATCGCTCGCGACCACTGGCTTACCGAGCGCGAGCGCTTCGAGCAGCACCATCGGCATGCCTTCGTAGCGCGAACTCAGCACCTGCAGGCGCGCGCGTGCGACGAGCGCATGCGGATTATTTCGATATCCCATGAAATGCACGCGCGCCGCGATCCCCAGTTCGTTGGCGAGACCTTCGAGTTCGCGGCGAAACGCGCCGTCGCCGACGATCACGAGATGTTCGATGATCTGCCCGTCGCGCACGAGTTCGGCATAAGCGCGCAACAGCGTGCGATGGTCCTTTTGAATTTCGTCGAGCCGCGCGACGGAGACGATATACGGCGCGTCGCACGGCGCTGCTTCGCTGATCTGTCCGTTCTGCCGAATGCGCTCGATATCGATGGCGTTCGGCAACACGAAGATCCGCTTCAGCCCGCTGCCGAACATGGCGCGCGCTTCCGCCGCCATGTGATCGTTGAGCGCCGCGACGCCGTCGTAGCGCGCGAACTGCTCGGCAAGCCGGCGTTGTCGGCGCGGACGGCTGGCAAGCCTCGCGTCGAAGCTGAAATGATTCACGCCGAGCCACGCTATGTCGAACTGACCCGCAAGCCGGCGCAGCGACATGTCGTAATCGACGATCAGCGCATGCTGGCGCGCGAGCGTTTCTACACGACGCTTCACATAGGGCCGCACGACGAGCGTATTGAAGACATCGCGGCCGACGCGCCCGAGCTTGCCCAGGCGCTTCGCGTAGCGCCGCGCCTGAAAGGTGTTGAGCCACGGCTTTTCCGCGAGGATTTCGATCTTCACGTCCGGCGGCACCAGCGCGCGAAAGCGGTTTTCGAACGCGGGCGACGGGTGCATGACGGACAATGTGACGGCGAAGCGCGTGCGGTCGAAGACGCGCAGCCATTGAATCAGCGAGGACTCGATACCGCCATCGCCGAAGTCCACGATGTGGAAGAGGACGGGGACGGGCGTGGAATCGATTCCGGTTTGGCCTGGAAAAGGGTTCGTGGACGGTTGTTCGGACAAAGCAGCAGTGGGCATCATGTATCACGCTCGCAATTTCGGCGCAGGCGAACGTGAGGATCGAGGAAGCCGGTATGCTACCGCACGGGGTGTGGCGATGCAGAAAGCCGCCGGAAAATGCGGCAAAGTTACTGGCCGCGCGTCGTTGAAGATCATCATCGGACGAAGAAGGCACGTCATGGCGAGCGAATGGAAGCGGCGCATCATCGTGTTCGTGAAACGCTTCTGGCAACCGACGAGCGCGTGCATGACCTGCATGCCGGGAAGCTGGATGAACGTCATGAGCCTCGCGCACTGGACGCTGGCTTTCAAGACAGGGCTCGCCACGGGCATTCTCGCTGTGCTGATCACATTCACGCCGGCGCGCAGGCTGTTTTTGAATCGATATGGCAATGCGCTCGTCGTCGGTGTTCTCACCATGATCGGCGACGCATATTCGCATGCGAATCACTACGGTGTTCCGTTTCTCGAACCTTTGATGACGGGGCTGACTTCCGGTGTGCTGGCGCTCGTCGGGTGGTATCTGTTCGAGGATCGCGGGCGGCGGATACGGGCGGTTTGGGCGTCGATCTTTCGAGCCAGCCGCTCCCGTTGAGCAGTATTGCAGCATTGGCATTCGAAGAAAAGTAGCAAGAACCGCTGACACGGAAGTCGTCCAGAAGACCATTCTTGAGACTTGCATCGCCCGCAATCTACGATGGTATGCTTATCTGACCCTGCGTCGCTGGACCAGACCGATCAAAATTCATTACTACTGCGCCGCAAAGTGATAGCCACCATTCGTATCGAGAACTACAAATCAATCACTAGCTTGCCCCTTGAACTGGGACGAGTAAACGTTCTTATTGGTGAGAACGGTGCGGGGAAAAGCAACATTCTGGAAGCGATCGCTTTGGCCGGCGCAGCGGCTGCACGCAAGCTCGATAACGAATTCCTCGTGTCGCGTGGAATAAGAGTCGTCAGACCAGCAGATATGCGGCCGGCATTTGCGGGCGTCGATCCTCTCTCGGCGATCAAGGTTACGGTGTCCTCTAATGAAGACGAGAACGTGTCGTTCGCAATGGTCAACGACAATGAGCCGTATTCGAAATGGACGTTGAGTCAGCCGGGGGATCAGGTGGAGTTCGTGGCCGAACAGGGCGGAAAAATAGCGGCATATCTGCAATCCGTCAATGTCAGCGCTCATAGTCCGCGTGAACTAACTGATACGCTGAAAGTCGTCAGCGCCTTCGTTGAAGTTTTAGGTAAGGAATTGGAGCAGGGAAAGAAAGGTCTAAATGCATCGGCAAGATCATCCAACGAAGACTCGCCTGAAGCTCTGCTTATGTCGGTAATACACGACAAGACCCACAAATATCTTAGCGGCTTCATCACCTACTCACCAGAAAATTCAGCGCTGAGAACTGCGCGGCGCGAGGGACAAATAGAGCCTCTGGGAATAAGCGGCGAAGGCGTTTCGCGCCTATTTGCGTACTATGTTCATCAAGCCAAGGGAGGTCAGGGAATCGACCCCGATGCAATGCTGCGCGCTCAAGAAATTCTGGAATCGCTCGATTCATCGCTGCGCGTCTTAGGCTGGTTTGACGGACTTCGCCTTGCCAACGAGAGCAAGGATGAGGCGCTGGAGATTCGCGACTTCTTCGTCGACGAGTCCGAACGCTTCTTTGAGTATTCCAGCGCGAACGAGGGGTTCTTCTTCCTGCTGTTTTATTTTCTTTTGTTTGCGAGCGATTTGACTCCGCCGTTTTTCGCTATCGACAATATCGATGCTTCATTGAATCCGGGCCTTTGTCGCAGCATGATGCGCGAGTTGGTGGAACTGGCAAAGAAGAATCAGAAGCAGGTCATATTCACCACTCACAACCCGGCTGTTTTAGATGGCCTTAACCTCGACGACGACGAACAACGTCTTTTCGTGGTTAGGAGAAACCTCGACGGTAAGACCATGGTCGATCGCGTGCTGAAGCCCAGGAATTTCGAAAATCTTCCTAACCTCAAGATGTCGGAAGCCTTCATGCGCGGGTTGATCGGTGGGATTTCAAGTTCGTTCTAAGATGAAGAAAATTGCCCTTGTTTGTGAAGGCGCGACAGATCAGCGCTTCCTTGAATATTTGTTGGACGGCTTTTATGGCGGAGATTTGGTTTTCAACTCCATTCAGCCGGAACTGGATGCAACGGATAAAGATCGGCAAGGAAGCTTCGGCGGATGGGAAAATGTGTTTTCGTTTCTGGAGCGCCGTGGTGTGCTCGACGAAATTTTCGCGACGAACGATTTCTTAGTCATCCAGATTGATACCGACGTTTGCGAGCATGAACATTTTGCAGTGTCTCGCTTCGTCGACGGAGCAGAGAAGCCCATCGCGAGATTGATATTCGACGTGCGGGCAACTCTGATTGCTAGGGTAGGAGTCGAAGAGTTTCTGAAGTATGAGAAGCGCATTGCATTCGCCATATGCGTGCATTCGCTCGAATGCTGGCTTCTACCGCTTCACGCCATCAACAAGGCCGACTTTACGGCGACACTGACGTGTGAAGACAGACTTCGGAAGGCTCTGGCGGCGCAGGAAGAGAAATTCGAGAAAACTGCCGCATACTATCGGAGGCTTGCGAAGCCTATGCGGAAGAAGGAAAAGAGAGAACTGTGCTGCCGGCACAACGAAAGTCTTCGTATATTCGTCGATTCTCTGCCAGGCATTAGTGACGAAATCGTCACCTGACGTTTGTCCGAGGTTGAGCGGCGTTTGCGAGCCGTCCCGGACATGAATGATGCGATAGGACAAGCAAGCTCCAACCTGCAAATCGAAGCGATGACCACTCGCCCGAACGCCGCCTTCACCGCCTTGCTCGCCGCCGCGTTATTCGGCGCGACCACACCCATAGCCAAGGCGCTCCTGGGCACGCTTGCACCCTTCATGGTTGCCGGATTGTTCTATCTCGGCAGCGGCATCGGGCTTGCCATCGTGTTGGTCGTGCGGCAGACGCTTTCCGCCACACGCGTCGAGCGTGGCGACATCCGCATCCCGCGAAACGAAACGCTTTGGCTCGTCGGCGCCATCGCGGCCGGCGGCGTCGCGGGCCCCGCGCTGCTCATGTTGGGACTCGCCGCCACGCCTGCCGCGACCAGTTCGCTGCTGTTGAATCTCGAAGGCGTGTTCACCGCCGTCATCGCGTGGGTCGTCTTTCGGGAAAACGTCGACCTTCAGGTGTTCCTCGGCATGGTCGCGATCGTCGCCGGAGGCGCGGTGCTTTCGTGGCAGCCGGGCGCGGGCGGCATGACGTCCGGTGCACTGTTGGTCGCGGGCGCGTGCTTTTGCTGGGCCATCGACAACAATCTGACGCGCAAGGTATCGACGAACGATGCCTTCGTCATCGCGTGCGTGAAAGGGCTCGTCGCGGGGACGGTCAATCTCGGCATCGCCTGCATGCTCGGCGCGCGGCTTCCCGATGCGTCGCATATGCTCATGGCCATGCTTGCGGGATTTGCCGGATACGGTGTGAGCCTCGTTCTCTTCGTGGTCGCGCTGCGCAATCTGGGCACGGCGCGCACCGGCGCGTATTTTTCGGTTGCGCCGGTTTTCGGCGTCGCGCTCTCGCTGCTTCTATGGCCGGAATCGCCCTCGATGCTCTTCTGGTGCGCCGCCGCGCTAATGACGCTCGGCGTATGGCTACATTTGCGGGAACGTCACGAACATGCCCACACGCACGAGCCGCTCGCGCATACGCACCGGCATCGACATGACGAGCATCATCGGCATGAACACGATTTCGAATGGGATGGCGTCGAGCCGCATGTGCATGAGCATCGGCATCTGCCGATCACGCACACGCATGCACATTTTCCGGATATTCATCATCGGCACCGTCATTGACGGCGCTCGAAGCGCCTAAACCAGCAAGCCCTTCTTCTCGATGAAGCCGATCACCGTATCCACGCCATCGAGCGCCTTGAGGTTGCACATCACGAACGGACGTTCACCGCGCATCTTCTTTGCGTCGCTTGCCATCACGTTGAGATTCGCGCCGACATAAGGCGCGAGATCCGTTTTATTGATGACGAGCAGATCCGACTTCGTGATGCCCGGTCCGCCTTTACGCGGGATCTTCTCGCCGCCCGCGACATCGATCACATAGATGGTCAGGTCCGACAGCTCGGGGCTGAAGGTCGCCGCGAGATTGTCGCCGCCCGATTCGATGAAGACGATGTCCGCATCCGGAAAGCGCGACACCATGCGATCGACGGCTTCGAGGTTGATCGACGCATCCTCGCGAATGGCCGTGTGTGGGCAACCGCCCGTCTCCACGCCCATGATGCGCTCGGCGGGCAGCGCGCCCGCAACGGTCAGGAGGCGCTGATCTTCCTTCGTGTAGATGTCATTGGTGATGGCGACGAGATCGTAATTCTCGCGCATCGCCTTGCAGAGCATTTCGAGCAGCGTGGTCTTGCCGGAGCCGACCGGCCCGCCTACGCCAACGCGCAACGGCGGCAGCTTCTTGGTTCGACGGGCGGCGGAAGAATAAGCAGGGGCGTTCATGGGCGTTGTTTGAAGTGCTTCGGTTTCTGCGATCAGGAGCGGAAAAGCCGCGAATATTGCGACTCGTGCCGCGCCGACAAAATGCCGAGTTGCGGCGCGAAAGTATTGACCTGGTTCGGCGATGTCGCCAGCGCGCGGCGCACGGCGTCGTCTATCGGCGCGCGTAACGCCACGATGATGCGCTGCCCCGCAAGTTGCCCGAGCGGCACGGCCTTGAGCGCCGCGGCCGCCTGATTCTCGACCCAACTGAACGCGTAGGCGGCGAGCATCGCGTCGGGCGCGGCATCGTGCGCGAAGGCGGCAAAGGCAAACGCCGTCGGTTGCGCAATCGGCTTGATCGCGGCAAGCGTGGCGCGGCGCGCGGCATCGCCCCATTCGAGCGACGCGCACAACTGCGCAAGCGACCAGCCCATTTGCTCGGTCTCGCGGCGCAACTCCGACGACTCGCGGCTCGCGATGTATTCGTCGTTCGCCGCGGTCAAGGCGGCTTCGTCGTGCGCGTGCCAGCGTTGCAGCTGATGCGCGAGAAACGGCAGTTCGCCGCGTGCGAGCACGTTGACGAGCCCGCTTGCAATCCAGTCGCGGGCACTGTCGGCATCGTGGATGAAACCGTGTTCGATGGCCGCTTCGAGTCCTTGCGAATAGCTGAACGCGCCGATAGGCAGCGCAGGCGACGCCAGATGCAGCAGCGCGGTGAGTTCAGCGGTTTGCATCAGTGATCGTGCTTGTGCTTGTGGTCGTGGCCATGATCATGCGAGTGATCGTGGCCGCATTGGGAGTGATCGTGATCATGGGCATCGTGAGCGTGCTTGTGCTCGTGTTCGTGGTCATGGTCGTGCGAATGCCCGTGATGCTCGCTATAAACCTTCTGCGCGAGCGCATAGTCCTCGCCGAAGGTTTCATCGTGGCCGTGCTTGTGCCCGCCGCCATAAGCGCCGGTCTCAGGCTGAAACGGCTGCGACTCATGCCCGACGATACAACCGAGACGCCTGAGCATGTCTTCGAGCACCGGATCGGCTTCGAGCTTCAAATACTCCGCGCCGACTTCGACCGGCGTATGCCGGTTGCCAAGGTGATAAGCCGCGCGTGTCAAGAGACGCACGCTCGGCGCCCGCACGATCAGCACGTCCTCCGGCGCGGCCACCACGCGCACGAAACCGCCATCGTCCGCGACGAGCATGTCGCCGTCCGCGAGCACGGTGCCGCGCGGCATCACGAGCGCGACTTCCTCGCCGTGGTCCAGCGTGGCGGCAAGGCGGCTCTTGCAGCGCGCATCGAAGGCGAGCGTGAGCGTGGGCGCGCGTTTGACGAGTACAGGTGCGAGCTTGGCGGTAAGGCGTTTATCGATAGTGCGCATGGCGTGCGTCAGAACAGGAAGTAGCGTTGCGCCATCGGCAGAACGGTGGCGGGGTCGCAAGTGAGCAGTTGTCCGTCGGCGATCACCTGATAGGTCTGCGGATCGACGCTGATGGACGGTTGCCATGCATTGTGAATCATGTCGGCCTTCGTCACCTTGCGGCAGTTTTTCACGGCGACGACCTGCTTCTTCAAACCGTAGCGATCCGCAATGCGCGCTTCCGCCGCCATCTGCGAGACGAACGTCAGCGACGTCTTGCCGAGCGCGCCGCCGCGCGTGGCGAACATCTCGCGATAATGCACCGGCTGCGGCGTAGGAATCGATGCGTTCGGATCGCCCATCTGCGCCACCGCGATCATCCCGCCCTTGACGATCATCGCGGGCTTCACGCCGAAGAACGCCGGTTCCCAGAAGACGAGGTCGGCCCACTTGCCCGGCTCGATGGAGCCCACTTCATGCGCGATGCCATGTGTGATCGCCGGGTTGATCGTGTACTTCGCGACATAACGCTTCGCGCGGAAGTTGTCGTTGCGTCCGGTGTCCTCGGGCAGCGCGCCGCGTTGCACCTTCATCTTGTGCGCCGTCTGCCAGGTGCGAATGATCACTTCGCCGACACGGCCCATAGCCTGCGAATCCGACGAAAGCATGGAAAGCGCGCCCAGATCGTGGAGGATATCCTCGGCGGCAATGGTCTCGCGCCGAATGCGCGATTCGGCGAATGCAATGTCTTCCGCAATCGACGGGTCGAGGTGATGGCACACCATCAGCATGTCGAGATGCTCGTCGAGCGTGTTGATGGTGTAAGGGCGCGTGGGATTGGTGGAAGAGGGCAGCACGTTGGACTCGCCGCACACCTTGATGATGTCGGGTGCGTGACCGCCGCCCGCGCCTTCGGTGTGATACGTATGAATCGTGCGGCCCTTGAACGCGGCGACGGTGGTTTCGACGAAGCCGGCTTCGTTCAGCGTGTCCGTGTGGATGGCGACTTGCGTGTCGGTGTCGTCGGCGACGGAAAGGCAGTTGTCGATAGCCGCAGGCGTCGTGCCCCAGTCTTCGTGCAGCTTGAGGCCGATCGCGCCCGCCTTGATCTGTTCGACGAGCGGTTCCGCCAAGCTCGTGTTGCCCTTGCCGAGAAAGCCCAGGTTGACCGGCCAACCATCGGCGGCTTGCAGCATGCGTTCGAGATGCCACGGGCCCGGCGTGCAGGTCGTGGCGTTGGTGCCGGTCGCGGGACCGGTGCCGCCACCAAGCATGGTGGTCACGCCGCTTGCGAGCGCTTCGTCGATCTGCTGCGGGCTGATGAAGTGGATATGCGAGTCGATGCCGCCCGCGGTCACGATCATGCCTTCGCCCGCAATGACTTCGGTGGCCGCGCCGATCGCGATGTTCACGTTCGGCTGAATGTCGGGATTGCCCGCCTTGCCGATAGCGAAGACGCGTCCGCCCTTGATGCCGATGTCGGCTTTCACGATGCCCCAGTGATCGAGGATCAGCGCGTTGGTGACGACGGTATCGACCACTTCGGCGGATGGGCGCTGCGACTGGCCCATGCCGTCGCGAATGACCTTGCCGCCGCCGAACTTCACTTCCTCGCCGTACGTGGTGAAGTCGCGTTCGACTTCGATGATGAGGTCGGTGTCGGCGAGGCGCACACGGTCGCCGGTGGTCGGGCCGAACATTTCCGCGTAAGCGCGGCGGCCGATGCGTAACGTCATATCGTAGGTATCCTGGTCAGAGAGGGCCCATCACGAGGCCATTGAAGCCATAGACATGGCGATCGCCCGCGAGCGCGACGAGTTCGACGGTGCGCTCCTGTCCCGGTTCGAAGCGCACGGCGGTGCCGGCCGCGATGTTGAGACGAAAGCCGCGCGCCTTCGCCCGTTCGAACTTGAGTGCCGTGTTGACTTCGTAGAAGTGATAGTGCGAGCCGACCTGCACGGGGCGGTCGCCGTGATTCGCGACGGTGACCGTAACGGTTTCGCGGCCCACGTTGAGTTCGTGCTCGCCGTCGTCGATAAAGTATTCGCCGGGAATCATGTGCTTAAGGGATCGGATGGTGGACCGTGACCAGCTTCGTGCCATCGGGGAAGGTGGCTTCGATCTGGATGTCGGGGATCATTTCGGGCACGCCTTCCATGACGTCGTCACGGCTTAGCAGCGTGGTGCCGTAATGCATGACCTCGGCGACGGTCTGACCGTCGCGCGCCGCTTCCATGAGCGCCGCCGAAATGAAGGCGATGGCTTCCGGATAGTTCAGCTTGAGGCCGCGAGCGCGGCGGCGTTCGGCTAAGAGCGCCGCGGTGAAAATCAGCAGTTTGTCTTTTTCGCGAGGGGTGAGTTTCATCGGTCAGGGACGTTGACTTCGCTTGGGGGCGGGTGATCTATGCTAGCACTGGTTCAAGGGTGGAATGGGGAATCGAGCCCATGCATCGCGGCAAACGAGCCTCACTGAATGAACCTTTGCAGCTCCACCGTCGAAGGCCGCTCGAAAATCTCTTCGGGCGCGCCCGATTCCCAGACTCGCCCCTGGTGCATGAAGACGACCTTGTCGGAAACCTTGCGCGCGAAGCGCATCTCATGCGTGACCATGATGAGCGTCATCCCGTCGCGAGCCAGGCTTTCGACGACCGCCAGCACTTCGCCGACGAGTTCGGGGTCGAGCGCCGAGGTGATTTCGTCGCACAGCAGCACGGTCGGCTTCATGGCAAGCGCGCGTGCAATGGCCACGCGCTGCTGTTGTCCTCCGGATAGCTGCTCGGGATAGGCGTCGAACTTGTCGCCGAGTCCCACGCGTTCGAGCACGCTATGGGCCGTGGCGCGCGCCTTCGCCTTGTGGATCTTTTTGACGACCGTCTGCGCGAGCATCACGTTTTGTCCCGCCGTCAGATGCGGAAAGAGGTTGTACTGCTGAAACACCATGCCGACTTTCAGACGCAACGCGCGGAGGTCGGCGCGGCGCGCATCGATATGTTCGCCATCGATCTCGATCGAACCTTCGTCGATACTTTCCAGTCCGTTCAAGGTCCGCAAGAGCGTGCTCTTGCCCGAGCCGCTTCGCCCGATGATGGCCACGACTTGCCCTTGCTCGACCGAAAAGTCGATGCCCTTCAGAACCTGATTCGAGCCGAACTGTTTTTGCAGATTGCGGGTTTCAACGAGCGGCATTCCATTTCCTTTCGAGCGTCCGCGCATAGCGCGTGAGCGGATAGCAAAGCACGAAGTAGATGATCGCAACGAGGCCGTACACGAGAAACGGCCGGAACGTCGCGTTCGAGATCATCGTGCCGGCTTTCGTGAGTTCGGTGAAGCCGATGATCGAAACGAGCGCCGTATCCTTCACCGCCTGCACCGCGAAGCCGACCGTCGGTCCAATGGCGATACGCAGCGCCTGCGGCAGGATCACATGACGCAATTGCTCGAAGTAGTTCATCGCCAGGCTGGACGACGCTTCCCACTGACCTTTCGGCACGGCTTCCACCGCGCCGCGCCAGATCTCTGCGAGATAGGCGCTCGTGAAGAACGTGAGACCCACGGTCGCCGCGAGCCACGGCGAGACTTCCACACCAATCAGCGGCAAGCCGAAGAACACGAGAAAAAGCTGCATCAGCAAGGGCGTGCCCTGGAAAATCTGGATGTAGCCCTTCACGATGGTGCGCAAAAACTCCGACTTCGACACGCGCATCACGAGCAGCGCGAAGCCGACGACACCGCCGAGCACGAACGAGACGATCGACAGCACGATAGTCCAGCGCGCGGCCAGCAACAGGTTCTCGACGATCTGAGCGAAAGTGAATTCGATCATCGCGCGGGACTCCGGCTGTTGACGAAAAAGCGCTTGCCTGCCGCGTTCAACGCCGCGCGCAGTATCAGCGCGAGCGCGAGATAAGCCGCCGTGATCAGGAAGCACGTCTCGAACGCGCGGAAGTTGCGCGACTGGATATAGCTCGCCGCGTAGGTCAAATCCGGCACGGAGATTTGCGACACCACCGCCGAGCCGAGCATGGTGATGACGATCTGACTCGTGAGCGCCGGGAACACCTTGGCGATTGCTTGCGGCAGCACGACGTGACGAAAGATCTCGCCGCGCGACATGGCAAGCGAAGCGGCCGCTTCGTGATGACCCTTCGGCACGGCGGCAATCCCCGACCGAATGATCTCGATGCTGTACGCGCCGAGATTGAGGGTCATCGCGAGAATCGCGGCGACGTATTCGCTCAAGTGGATGCCGAGCGCCGGCAAGCCGAAGAACACGAAGAACAGTTGCACGATGAACGGCGTGTTGCGGATGGCTTCGACATAGCCGCCGACGGATGCGCGCAACCACGCCCGCGTGCTGTTGCGACCGGCCGCGCCGAGCACGCCGACGGTTACGCCGAGCACCGTCGAGACGGCCGTGAGCGCAAGCGTCGTCGCCGCGCCGCTCGCGAACATGCCCGCATAGTTCGTGAGATCGCCGAATTGGAGTTCATAGGCCATCGCTTGGGCAGTCCTCGATCAGAGGCTTGCGGGCAGCGGCTGGCCGAACCATTTCTTCGACATCGCGCCGAGCGTGCCGTCCTTCTTCGCCTGCGCGATGGCGTCGTTGACCTTCGCGAGCAGCTTCGGCTCGTTCTTGTTCAGGCCGACGAAGCACGGCGAGTCCTTGATGACGAACTTCGGTTCCGGACGGCGCGGCGGATTCTTCGCGATGATCGCGGCAGCCACGATGTTGCCCGCGGCGATCAACTGCACCTGACCCGAGAGGAATGCGGAGATGGTGGCGTTGTTGTCCTCGAAGCGCTTGATGGTGGCGTTGGGCGCCATCTGCGAGAGCGCGATTTCTTCCAGCGCGCCGCGCGTGGCGCCGACGGTCTTGCCGGTGAGATCGGCGGGACCGGTCACCTTGATGTCGGCGGGGCCGAACACGCCCTGGTAGTACGGCGCATAAGGCGCGGAAAAATCGAGGACCTTCTCGCGCTCCGGCGTCTTGCCGAGCGACGAGATCACGAGATCGACCTTGTTGGTGGTGAGATAAGGGATGCGGTTCGCGCTGTTCACCGGCACGAGTTCGAGCTTCACGTTCAACGCCTTGGCGAGCAGCGCGGCGGTATCGACGTCGTAGCCTTGCGGCTTCATGTCGGCGCCCACGAAACCGAAAGGCGGATAGTCCTCGGGCACCGCAACGCGCAGCGTGCCGCTCTTCGCGATGTTGTCGAGCGCATCGGCAAGAGCGGCGAGCGGTGTCAGTGCGAGGAGCGGGGCGGCGAGAAGCGCGGCGAGCGCCGTGCGGCGGCGGGCGAGAGCAAGCTTGATGTGCATCGAAGATCCTTCGTTCTTGAATCGACCGCGTTGGAGAGCGCGGCTTCTGAAGGTTGTCTCAAGCGAAAGTCATGCCATTGCGGCCCACGGCTTGTGGGCAGGAGGATCCGGCGCGGCGGCCGTATGCGCTTGCACAATCGCGGGGCGCGCGGGTGCCTGTTCTTGGTGCGCAAAGTTCGGGCGGCGGCACTGTCTTATTGAACGACATGCGGATTCGTTTCCACTGCCATGCCATCCCGGTGAAAGTCGCGCGAAATGACTCGTGCGGCTGGATCGTAAACTCGGACGTGTCCGCTTGCTGAAAATGTGAATTTACGTCGTGCCGACGCCTCGATGCACTAATCGTAAGTACCTGTCTGGCAAAATGAGCCACCCGTCGAACGTGCCGACCCGCGCTTGAAGCTTCGCCTGTCATGGCCGCAAAGCGCCTCGTTCAATGTATCGCCACAGGCCGAATGCCGGCCATGTGTCCGCTCAACGAAGCCTCATGTTTGACCTCTATGTCTGCCGATAAAAAACGCCTGGAGTCGCTGCACGACTCTAGCGTCGTATCCTTCCCGCACACTTCCGCCTCGCTCTTTCCCGATACGCCAAACCCGTTGCGCAGGTTGATCGTCGGTGGTGTCGTCGCCTCTTTGACCCTGGTTCCCGCGGTCACGTTCATGCGTCCCGTCTTTGCCGCGGGCGCAAGCTCGGGTGCGGACGCCGCGACCACTCGTGCATTCGCCGATGTCTCGCGCTATCTGATCGGCGAGCGCTCGCTCGACCCGACGCAGACATCGCGACTCCTGCAAGCGCTGCTCGACGACGATGCCGGCTTCGGCGCCGCGTGCCAGCAACTGGCGGCGTATCTCACGGCAAACAAGCCCGACCCGCTGCATCTGCAAGCGGACCTGGATGCGGCCAAGGCTTCTTATGCCTCCTTGCCGCGTCGTATCGTGACGGCCTGGTATGTCGGCGTGGTCGGCGATGGCGAACGTGCGCGCGCCATCACCTACACGACCAGCCTGATGAACCGCGTCGTCGAAGACCGCCTGCGTCCGCCGAGTTATGCCTACGGCGGTTATGGCGCTTGGCGAGTCGATCCCCGCACGGTGAGCCTGCCGCCGCTCGTGGCTCCCGCTGCCGCGCGCGTATAGCCAGCAGAACCCGCACTGCCGGTTTTCCGGCGCCAAACATACTCCAAACGTTTCCCATCCATGCCCCGGCCCGCAGCGCACGCGCGCCGGCACTTTTCATTGCCTCGAACATGTCCTCTCAAACCAACGTGCCGAACAGCGCCGATGTCGTCGTGATCGGTTCGGGAATCATCGGGTCGCTTGCCGCGCAAAAAATGGCGCAGCACGGCGCATCCGTCTTGATCCTCGAGTCGGGTCCACGCATCACGCGCGAACAGATCGTGGCGGGCTTTCGCAACTCGCCTCGCAAGAACGACTTCATGTCGCCGTATCCGTTCTCGTCGTGGTCGCCGCATCCGGTCTACAAGCCGACCAAGAACAACTACATCGTGCAGAACGGTCCGTATCCGTACGAGCCGGAATATATCCGCGCCGTGGGCGGCACGACGTGGCACTGGGCGGCGCAGGCTTGGCGCGTCCTGCCCAACGACATGCGTCTGAAGACGCTGTATGGCGTGGGCCGCGACTGGCCGATTGCCTACGAAGACCTGGAGCCGTTCTATTTCGAAGCGGAAGTGAAGATGGGCGTCTCCGGCGCACCCGACAACGGTTCGCCGCGCAGCAAGCCGTTCCCGATGCAACCCGTGACCGAATCGTATCTGGAGCAGCGCTTTCGCGAGCGGCTTGCACCGGCGGGCATCGCGGTGATCACGAACACGACTGCACGCAACAGCCGCACATACGATGGCCGGCCAGCCTGCTGCGGCAACAACAACTGCATGCCGATTTGCCCGATCGATGCGCAATATCACGGTGGCCTTGCAGCCGATGCCGCCGAAGCCTCGGGCGTGAAGCTGCTGCCGAACGCGGTGGTCTACAAGATCGAGCACGATGCCAGCGGCAAGATCGTCGCCGTGCATTACTACACGCCCGAGAAGGCATCGGTTCGAGTGACGGCGAAGACCTTCATTCTGGCGGCGAACGGCGTTGAAAGTCCGCGCCTCTTGCTGATGTCGGCAAGCGACAAGTTCAAGAATGGTCTCGCGAACAGTTCGGGCACCTTGGGCCAGAACCTGATGGATCATCCGAGCAACTCGTTGACCTTCGACGCGCAAGACGAGGTCTGGGCCGGTCGCGGGCCGATGAGCCCGTCGTCGATTCAGTTGATGCGCGATGGCGCGTTCCGCAGTGAACACGCGGCGTTTCGCGTCGACATCGGCAATTCGTCGCAGGTGTTGTCCATTACGCAGGACCTGATTGGCAAGGGTGTCTATGGTCCGGAACTCGAGAAGCAATTGCGCGAGCGCGCGGCGCATCAGGTCAGCCTGAAGAACGTGCTCGAAATCTTGCCCGACCGGCGCAACAGAATTTATCTCAGCGACCAGAAAGACGCGCTCGGGCTGCCGCGTCCGGCGGTCGAATATCGCATGAGCGATTACGTCGAGAAGGGCATGCAGGCGTCGAAAGCCTTCTACCTGAAGGTCGCCGACCTCATGGGCGGCACCAACCTGCGTCACAGTCCCGATGGCGTCTACAGCAACAATCAGCACATCACCGGCACGCTCTCGATGGGCGCGGACCCGGGCGATTCCGTGTGCGACGGCTGGGGCCGCACGCACGATCACGAAAACCTCTTCCTCGCGAGTACCGGCGTCATGCCGACTGCCGCCACCGTCAACTCGACGCTCACGGGTGCCGCGCTCGCGCTGCGCACTGTCGATCACATCGTGAAGGAAGCGCGATGAAGCACGAACACATCATGTCGCGAACAAGCGCAGTCGAACGCCATGCGTTCGTCATCGGAAGTTTCATCAAGCGTGCAATGGCGGCTGGCGTGGCTGTCGCCTCGCTTGCCATCGGGTGGATGCCGGCGAGCGCTCACGCGGAAGCCGCCGTCGATGAATCCGCGTTGATTCAGCGTGGCGAGTATCTCGCGCGCGCGGGCGATTGCGTGGCCTGTCACACGGCGACCGGCGGCAAGCCGTTCGCGGGCGGACTGGCGATTGCCTCTCCCATGGGCACCATCTGGTCGACCAACATCACGGCATCGAAGACGCACGGTATCGGTTCCTACACCGAGGCGCAGTTCGCCGATGCCCTGCGCGCCGGCAAGCGTGCCGACGGCGCACAGCTTTATCCGGCGATGCCGTACACCTCGTTCGCGAAGCTCACCGATCCCGACGTACACGCGCTTTACACGTACTTCATGAAGGCCGTGCCCGCTGTGGATAGCGCCGTGCCGCACACCGATCTGCCGTTCCCGTTCAGCATTCGGGCATCGCTCATTCCGTGGAATCTGCTCTTCGTCGACAAGGATCGCTTCAAGCCCGACCCGCAAAAGAGCGTGGAGTGGAATCGCGGCGCTTATCTCGTCGAAGGCCTTGCGCATTGCAGCGTCTGTCATACGCCACGCAATCTGCTGATGGCGGAGCAGACCTCGCGTGGCTTGGCGGGCGGTGCGGTCGGCGCGTGGTACGCGCCCAATATCACGTCCGACACGACGAGCGGTATCGGCGGATGGAGCGAGCAGGACATCGTCGCGTACCTGAAAACGGGCGTCGTGCGGGGCAAGGCGCAGGCAGCCGGCCCGATGGCGGAGGCCGTGAATCACAGCCTGCAGTATCTGACCGATGCGGACCTCGGAGCGATCGCCACGTACCTGAAGACGGTTCCCGCCGTCCACGACGACGCCGATACGCTCGCGCTCGACGTGTCGTCCGGCCTTATCGAAGATCCGGATGCTGTGCGTCAGACGCCGTGGCCCGCCGACCCCGAACGGTTGAACGGCCCGCAACTCTACGATTCGAATTGCGCGAGTTGCCATCAGGCGAGCGGTCAAGGGACGGCCGATGGCGCGCTGCCGCCGTTGTCGCATAACTCTGTGTTTCGCAACGGCCAGCCGAACAATGTCGTGATGTCGATTCTGCAGGGCGTGTCGCATCCGGAGTCCGCAAACCGCGCGTCTGATAGCGTCGACATGCCCGCCTTTGCAGACCGGCTGTCCGATACGCAGATCGCCACGTTATCGAGCTATCTGATGCAGCAGTTCGGGCGCCACAATGTGCAGGTGACGGCGCAGGATGTGGCGACGTTGCGTGCCGGTGGTCCGGTCTCGCCCATGGCGAGCGCTGCGCGTATCGGGCTTGGCGTATTGATTCTCGCCGCGCTGTTTGCCGTCGTGCTGATCGTAAGAGCTCGGCGTCGAGTGCGCTAAGTCAGTGTTTCAACGAAGCGGCCGCTTGCGTCCTCACGTCGTCCATAGCCGCAACGGCTGCGCCTTCACGCCATGCACGAGAGGCCGCAGCCGCAACCAGCATTCGGTCATCGTGCGTTGCAGCGGCTCCATCGAGTGGCTGATGGCGCGCACGATCAACACGCCAGGCGTAATGCACGATGCAGCCGCGCGCAACGTATCGTCGAAGGGCAGTTCGGCGGTGAGGGCTTCGGCGAGCGCATCGTCGCAAGCCGGGCCTATCGCCCATAGCGTGCCGTAAGCGGGAAAGCGCGCGAGTCCTTGCGCCGCATCGCAAAGAGGATCGGTCGCATCGAGCAGGCTGCGTTCGAACCAGAGCGGCTTGTCATCGGCATGCGCAATGCGCGATACCGCTTCGATATGTCCATGCGTCCAGCGCTCGCCCGCCGCCGCGCGGCCAAGCAGCATTGCGTCCCAGCCGATGGCGCTCGCGCCTTCGCCGAGCGTCAGACTGAAGTCGAGCTTCACGTTCGACGATTCGAACACGATGTTGTTCTGCGGCAGCCAGTCGAGCTTCGCATGCGCGGCGAGCGCAATATCGATACGCTGCGTCGCGAGCTTGCCGTTGGCCTTGTACCACTTGGTCGAACCGGGCGTCGTGACGACGGCATGCGTGTCTTCGCCGAGCTTCACGTCGATGGAGAGCCGGTCGCCTCCCGCGACGCCGCCCGGCGGATGCACGATCACCGCGTGGCAGATGCCGTCTTCCGGATAGAGCGGACGTTGCAGCCTGAGCGGCCCTTCGTGTTTGCGATGCGAAAAGACCGTGCGCCCATGCTTCTGCTCGAAACCGAGTTCGAGCCGGCCGCGCCAGACGTTTGGATCGGCGTCGATTTGCGCGGCAGCGAGCGCCGCGTGCGATTCATGATGCATGAGCGAGCAGTGACTAGTGAACTGAGCAGACGAGGTGAGCCGCCATGTTAAGCCGAAAATTCAGACGGCGATCAACTCTCGCACACCTTGTTCATCCATCTCGGAGCCCGCGCCGCCCGCGATGATCTCGCCGCGGCTCATCACCCAGTAGCGGTCGGCGAGTTCGCGCGCGAAGTCGTAGTACTGTTCGACGAGCAAGACCGTCATGCCCATTTCATCGACGAGTTGGCGCAGCGTCCTGCCGATGTCGCGAATGATGGACGGCTGGATGCCTTCGGTCGGTTCGTCGAGAATCAGCAGCTGCGGTTCGCTCATCAGCGCGCGGCCGATAGCCAGTTGCTGTTGCTGACCGCCCGAAAGGTCGCCGCCGCGCCGGTTTTTCATGTCCTTCAGCACCGGAAAGAGCTGATAGATGTGATCGGGAATCTTCGATGGCGACTTGCGGCTCGCCGCGCCGACCAGCAGGTTCTCTTCCACGGTGAGGCGGCCGAAGATGTCCCGGCCTTGCGGAACATAGGCAAGGCCATTCGTCACGCGCGCATGCGTGGGCATCGACGAAATCTTCTTGTCGCGCCAGGTGATGGTGCCGCTGCGCGTCGGCACGACGCCCATCAAACAGCGCAGGAGCGTCGTCTTGCCGACGCCGTTGCGGCCGAGCAGCACGGTCAGCTTGCCATCGGGGACGGTCATCTTCACATCGCGAAGAATGTGGCTGCCGCCGTAGTACTGATTCAGGGATTCGACTTCTAGCATGGGTGCCTTGGGCTTCGCTCTGGTGATCTGTGCGGGCGGTGAGATCAGCGTCCGAGGTAGGACTCGATCACCGCTTCATCGCGCTGAACGTCTTCTAGCGTGCCCTCGGCGAGCACGCTGCCTTCGGCCATGACCGTGACCTTGCCATCGGCGCCCGCGAGCGCGGCGACGAACTCCATGTCGTGTTCGACGACCATCATCGAACAGGAGCCGCGCAGTTTGTTGAGCAGCTCGGCAAGTTCCATGGTCTCGTGATCGGTCATGCCGGCAGCGGGTTCGTCGAGCAGCAAGAGGGCAGGCTGCTGCATCAGCAACATGCCGATCTCGAGCCGCTGCTTTTGCCCGTGCGACAACTCGCCCGCGAGCCGCGTGGCCTGATGATGAAGGCGAATCAGCTCCAGCGTCTCTTCGATACGTGCCTGCGCCGCGCGGTCGAGCCGCGAACGCAGCGACGCGAACCAGCGCTTGTCCGTTTTCATCGCGAGTTCGAGGTTCTCCCACACGGGATGATTCTCGAACACCGTGGGCTTCTGAAACTTCCGGCCGATTCCAGTACGCGCAATCACCGGCTCCGACATTCGCGTGAGGTCGAGAGTCTGTCCGAGAAAGACCTTGCCCGTATCGGGACGCGTCTTGCCGGTGACGACATCCATCATCGTGGTCTTGCCCGCGCCGTTCGGGCCGATGACGCAGCGCAGTTCGCCCACGTCGATCGACAAGGTCAGTTTGTTGAGCGCCCGAAAACCGTCGAAGCTCTTGGTCACGTCTTCGAGGTAGAGAATGGTGCCGTGCGATACGTCGATCTCGCCGGGCGCGAGCACATGGCCGAGCCCGGTGATGCCGTTCATGTTGCGTTCGTTCGATTCCTCCGATTGCGGCAACGGCGGCAGATCGACGATCAGTGCGTTATGTGCGGTCATTCTGCGGCGTCTCCTGCGTGAGCCTTCTTGCGGCGCGCCATGTCGATGAGTCCCATGATGCCGTTCGGCAGAAGCAGCGGCACGAGCGTGAAGATGAGGCCGAGAAAGAACAGCCAGTATTCCGCGAAATAAGCGGTGAAGAAGCTCTTCGCGCCATTCACGGCGAACGCGCCGATGATCGGGCCGATGAGCGTTCCGCGTCCGCCTACCGCAACCCAGATCGCCATTTCAATGGAGTTGGCGGGCGACATCTCACTCGGATTGATGATGCCGACTTGCGGCACATAGAGCGCGCCGGCAATGCCGCACAGCACCGCCGACACGGTCCAGATGAAGAGCTTGTATGCGAGCGGGCTGTAGCCCAGGAACATGAGCCGCGTCTCGCCGTCGCGCACGCCGGTCACCACACGTCCGAGCTTCGAGGTGACGATCCAGCGCGCCGCGAGAAACGCGAGCACCAGCACCGCGAACGTGATGAGAAAGAGGCCGGTGCGTGTGCCCGGATGCGTGATCGGAAAGCCCGCGATGCGCTTGAAATCGGTGAAGCCGTTATTGCCGCCGAAGCCCGTTTCATTGCGATAGAAGAGCAGCATCGCGGCGAAGGTCATGGCTTGCGTGATGATCGACAGATACACGCCCTTCACGCGCGAACGGAACGTGAAGAAGCCGAACACCCACGCGAGCACGCCTGGCACGAGGACGACGAGCAAAAGCGCATACCAGAGATGCTCCGTGCCTTCCCAAAACCACGGCAGCTTGTGCCAGTCGAGAAACACCATGAAGTCGGGCAGGTCGCTCTGATACGTGCCTTCGCGACCGATCGAGCGCATCAGGTACATGCCCATTGCGTAGCCGCCGAGCGCGAAGAACAGCGCGTGACCCAGGCTCAGAATGCCGCAGTAGCCCCACACGAGATCGAGCGCGAGCGCGCCGATGGCATAGCACATCAGCTTGCCGATGAGCGTCATCGCATACGCGGACAGATGGAACGTGCTCGTTTCCGGCAGCACGAGCGCGGAGACCGGCACGACGATGCCCATCGCGATGATGAGCGCGATCAGCGCGATCCAGCCGTTGCGCGGCAAGAGCGCGGCGCGCGGCGGCAGGCCGAGCGCGAAGCCCGCGCGGGCGGCGTTCTCGTCGGGTTGCGGCGCGACGTCGAGATTGGCCGAGAGATTGGTCGAGGCAGTCATGGGATCAGGCCTCCGCGCTGCGGCCCTTCAGGGCGAACATGCCTTGAGGACGCTTCTGAATGAACAGCACGATCAGCACGAGCACCGCGATCTTCGCGAGCACCGCGCCCCAGAACGGCTCGATCGCCTTGTTGACGAGACCGAGTCCGAAGCCGCCGATCACCGTGCCTGCAAGTTGACCGACGCCGCCGAGCACCACGGCCATGAAGGAATCGATGATGTAGCTCTGCCCGAGATCCGGTCCCACGTTGCCGATCTGCGAAAGCGCGCAGCCGCCGAGTCCCGCGATGCCCGCGCCGAACGCGAATGCATACGAATCGACACGCGAAGTCTTCACGCCGACGCACGCGGCCATGCGGCGGTTCTGCGTGACAGCGCGCACGAAAAGCCCGAGCCGCGTGCGCGTGAGCACGCCCCATGCAATCGCCACGACGGCGAGCGAGAAGGCGAGAATGGTGAGCCGGTTATACGGCAGGATCAGATTCGGCATGACGGCAATCCCGCCGCTCATCCACGAAGGATTGGTCACCTGCACGTTCTGCGCACCGAAGAGCGTGCGCGTCGCCTGAATGAGGATGAGGCTGATACCGAAGGTCGTCAGCAGCGTTTCGAGCGGACGTCCATAGAGATGCTTCAATACGAGGCGCTCCAGCACGATGCCGACGAGCGCCGCCGCGGCAAACGACGCGGGTACGGCAAAGAGCGGATACCAGCTGAACGCGGCAGGCGCGTAATGCTGCACGAGGTTCTGCACGACATATGTCGCGTAGGCGCCGATCATCAAAAACTCGCCGTGCGCCATGTTGATGACGCCGATCAGACCGTACGTGATGGCAAGACCGAGCGCCGCGAGCAACAGCACGCTGCCGAGCGAAAGGCCCGCGAACAGCGTGCCGAAGATTTCGCCGCGATGCTGAATCGAATCGAGGTCTTCGATGCCCGCTTGCGCCGCGGCCCGCACGCGGTCGTCGGGTTCGTTGAAGGTGCCGTCCGCTTTCTTCGCGACGAGCGGACGCAGCAATTCGTACATGTCGAGATCGTGCCGCGCGGCGACGAGCTTGACCGCGTCCAGTCGCTTGACGACGTCGGCGTCGTGCAGGGCGGTCATCGCCCAGAGCGTGTCGAGACGCTTCTTGAGCTCGGGATCGGTTTCGCCGGCGCGCGCGCGGTCGATCAGCGGCTTCATCGACGGATCGGGATTCTTCAGGAGCGCGGCCACAGCATCGCGACGCTTGGCGATATCCGGCGAAGCGAGCTGCAAGCCCGACAATGCGCCGTTCACTTTCGTGCGCAGGATGTTGTTGAGCGTGATCGCCTGCGCGTCGGGCGCTTCGACGACCTTGCCGGTAAGCGGGTCCTTGTTGCCGTCGTCGGTCTGCAGATAAACGTGGCCATTGTCGGTCGCGACGAGCGAGCCGTCCGCGAGCGCGGAGAGCACGGCGACCGAAGGCGCATCCGCGTTGGCGATCAGCTTGTCGATGGCCGCGGACTTCGCCTCGAAGTCGTCGGCGGCAAGCGGCGCGAGATCGTCGCTGGTGAGCGCATGCGCGGAGAACGGCGCGAGCGCGATGAAAAGCGCAAGCAGCATACGCGGGAAGAGGCGGGCGAACGAACCGGTCATGGTGGCCTTTCTGATGGTGATGGCCGCGCGCGATGACACGCGCGGCCCTTTCCTCGACTCGATACGTCAGGCCGTGCGCGTGCGCGCGCGGCGCAGGAACGAGGGAATCGAGCTGACCACGTCCGGCTTGCCCTGATTGCCGGCGATATACGGACTCCACGGCTGCGCGCGGATGGCGGTCTTCGTCTTCCACACGACGTTGAACTGACCGTCGCCGCGAATTTCGCCGATCATCACGGGCTTGTGCAGATGGTGGTTGCCATCCATCGTCAAGGTGAAGCCCGAGGGCGCGGCGAAGCTCTGGCCGATCATCGCGACGCGCACCTTGTCCACATCGGCGCTCTTTGCTTTCTCGACCGCCTGCTTCCACATGTGGATGCCGACGAAGGTCGCTTCCATCGGATCGTTGGTCACGCGCTTGTCGCCGCCCGGCAGATTCTGCGCCTTGGCGTACGCGAAGAACTCCTTCTCGAACTTCGTGTTGTTCGGGTTCTTCACCGACATGAAGTAGTTCCATGCGGCGAGGTGGCCGACGAGCGGCTTCGTATCGATACCGCGCAATTCTTCTTCACCGACCGAGAACGCGACCACGGGCACGTCCGTCGCCTTCAGGCCTTGATTGCCGAGTTCCTTGTAGAACGGTACGTTCGAGTCGCCGTTGATCGTAGAGACGACAGTTGTCTTTCCCCCTTGGGAAAAGGTCTTGATGTTCGCGACGATGGTTTGATAGTCGCTATGTCCGAACGGTGTGTAGACCTCTTGAATGTCCTCATCCTTGACTCCTTTCGAATGAAGGAAGGCGCGCAGGATCTTGTTGGTCGTGCGCGGATACACATAGTCCGTGCCGAGCAGGAAGAAGCGCTTGGCACTGCCGCCTTCCGCGCCCATCAGATATTCGACGGCGGGAATCGCTTGCTGGTTCGGCGCCGCGCCCGTGTAGAACACGTTGCGCGACATCTCTTCGCCTTCGTACTGCACGGGGTAGAAGAGCAGGCCGTTGAGTTCCTCGAAGACCGGCAGCACCGACTTGCGCGACACGGACGTCCAGCAGCCGAACACGACGGCGACCTTGTCCTGCGTCAGAAGCTGACGGGCTTTTTCGGCGAAGAGCGGCCAGTTGGATGCCGGGTCCACGACCACCGGTTCGAGCTGGCGGCCGTTCACGCCGCCGCTCTTGTTGATATCGGCAATGGTCATGAGCGCCGTGTCTTTGAGCGACGTCTCGGAGATGGCCATGGTGCCCGACAGCGAATGCAGGATGCCGACTTTGATCGGACCCGTATCGGCGGCTTGCGCCTTGGTGATCGGAAGCTGACCTGCGAGGGCGAGCGCGCCCGACATGGAGCCGAACTTCAGCAGACTGCGTCGTTTCATTTGTGTGTTCCCCTTGCCGATGTGTATTTGCTTGACGTGGTGTGAGCGTCGACGCCCGCTACCAGCAAGGGGGTTCTGCAAGTGCTATGCCAATCGGGGGCTTTTGACCGATGGCTATGGGTTTGCGGAGTTTTCGGGAAGGAATTACAGCGTGACGGAGGCGTCTAGCGCGGTTGCTTTTGGTGCATAGTGGCGAGGTGTGCGTCGTCGTGGTGCGCGGGTGCTTCAGACGGATTGGTGTGCGGATAAAGCCGCCGCCTCGTTTCCACGGCGGCTCTCCTTCGATTCACCGATTGACCATTCGCGCAGGCACGCTCAGCACGAGCAGTGCCCCCACGATCAGACAGCCGGCCAGCATATACATGCCGCTTGCGTTCGATGCCGTGGCTTGCTTGAGCCATCCCACGAGATACGGGCTCAGAAAGCCCGCGAGATTGCCGAGCGAATTGATCATCGCGATGCCGGCGGCCGCGCCCGTGCCCGCGAGGAACGCAGTCGGCAGACTCCAGAACAACGGCAAGGTCGTGAGAATGCCCATGGTCGCAAGCGTGAGTCCGAGCATGGCAAGCGGCGTGTTCGCCGACCACACGACCGAGAGCACCAGCCCCAATGCGCCGATGAACGCCGGAATGGCGATATGCCAGCGCCGCTCGCCGCGCTTGTCCGCGCTGCGCGCGACCAGCAGCATGCCGATCACCGCCGCGCCGTAGGGAATCGCGGAGAGGAGGCCGACCGTGAGCGCATCGGAGACGCCGGTGGCCTTGATGATCGTCGGCAGCCAGAAGCTCACGCCATAAAGACCCATCACGAAGGAAAAGTAGATCAGGCTCATCAGCCAGACTTTCGGGCTCGACAGAATCTTGCCGATGGGCATGTCCTCTTTCTCGACGTTATCGGCGGCGATATTGCGTTCGAGCAACGCTCGCTCGTCGGCCGTGAGCCACTTCGCTTTCGAGATGCGGTCGTCGAGTTTGAAGAACACGACGAGTCCGACGACGATCGACGGAATGCCTTCCAGCAATAGCAGCCACTGCCAGCCATGCCAGTCGTTCGTGCCATCGAAACGCTTCATGATCCAGCCCGACACCGGCCCGCCGATCAACCCCGACAGCGCGATCGCCGTCATGAACAGCGTCGTCATGCGCCCGCGCCGTTGCGCCGGAAACCAGTACGTCAAATAAAGAATGATGCCGGGAAAGAAGCCCGCTTCGGCCACGCCCAGCAGAAAGCGCATGACGTAAAACATGGTCGGCGTGGTGATGAACATGGTGAGCGCGGAAATGACGCCCCACGAGATCATGATCCGCGCGATCCACACGCGCGCGCCGACGCGATGAAGAATCACGTTGCTCGGTATCTCGAAGATGAAATAGCCGAAAAAGAAAATGCCCGCGCCGAAGCCATAGACGGCATCGGAGAGGTTCAAATCGGCGGCCATCTGCAACTTGGCGAAGCCGACGTTCACGCGGTCGAGATACGCGACCACATAACAAATGAGCAGAAGCGGCGAGAGCCGCCATGCGACCTTCTTGTAGGTTGCTTCCTCGAATGCGGAAGGCGTGCCCGTGGCGGGGCTTTGCACTGAATCGGCGGTGCGGGCCATGTCGTCTCCTCTTTCTCTTGCGCGTTCGGGTTCGTTCGATGATTACAGACGCGTAAGGATTCTAGCTGCCAGGCGGCAAGCCGAGGCGAGGGTTTCGGATCGGGGAAAACACGGATGAACGTGTGGCGTGCAACGTCCGGCGATCATCCCGCCAAGGCAAGCGAAAGGGCGCGCAGGCGCGTTTGGCTATAATGCCCGGGTTGCACTTCGCTGCATCCACGCCGCCTCGCGCGACCGCGCGAATGCGCCGAAACGCGGCCACCGCGCCGAAAAGAATGCCTCGCGCGCGCGGCGCTGACAGATTTCCGAACTCAACTTCATCAGAGAGCGCTCATGAGCTTCAACAACGTACCTTCCGGCAAGGATCTTCCGCAGGACTTCAACGTCATCATCGAGATTCCCGCGCAGAGCGATCCGGTGAAATACGAAGCGGACAAGGACATGGGCCTGCTCGTCGTCGACCGCTTCATCGGCACCGGCATGCGCTATCCGGCGAATTACGGCTTCATCCCGCAGACGCTGTCGGGCGACGGCGACCCGGTCGACGTGCTGGTCATCACGCCGTTCCCGCTGCTCGCAGGCTCGGTGGTCCGCTCGCGCGCGCTCGGCATGCTGAAGATGACCGACGAATCCGGCGTCGATGCGAAGCTGATCGCCGTTGCACACGACAAGATCTGCCCGATGACGGCAAATCTCAAGTCGATCGACGACGTGCCCGAGTACCTCAAAGACCAGATCAAGCATTTCTTCGAACAATACAAGGCGCTGGAGAAGGGCAAGTGGGTGAAGGTCGAAGGCTGGGACGGCATCGAAGCCGCGCACAAGGAAATCTCGGAAGGCGCGGCTAACTTCAAGAAGTAAGCCTGGCTTTCGCGCGTCGCGTTGCGTAGACGCGATGCGAGTGGTCCGCACGGCCGCGCTCGATGCGCGGCCGTTTCAATTTGCGGGCGCGTCGTGGGCTTCGTCCAGGTTGTCCTCCACGACGGCGACAGCGGGCGGCGGCAGCACGGAATCGAGCGTGCGCTCGCCCGCGATCAACGCGCGCTTTTGCCGCGCGGTGAGCTGCTTCACCCAATATTCGGCGCGCAACGCCTCCGATCTTCCCTGCAGTTCGAACGACGCCACGACGCGCAGCGGCTTGCGCGCGCGGGTATAGCGCGCGCCCTTGCCAGCGGCATGCGCGACGAAGCGCGCTTCTACATCCGTGGCGATGCCCGTGTACAGGCTGCCATCGGCGCATTCGATGAGATAGAGGAACCAGGGCATGGCCGGGATTATCGCCGAATCGGCGCAACCTTCGAGAGCGGCCACGCCCGACTAAACGACGAATTAAAACTTGCGCGAGAATAGCCCTTCATGCCCGCAAGGGCAAAACTCATCATTCGAGGTCTTCCGTTGAATCGCGAAGTCGAAATCCAGGTAGTCGACACGCTAGAGGACATTTCGCCCGAGGAGTGGAACCGCCTCGCGGGCGCGAATCCCTTCGTCAGTCACGGCTTCCTGTCGGCGTTGCAGGACACGCATTGCGCGGTCAAGCGCACCGGCTGGCGGGCGCATCACCTCATTCTGAAACGCAACGGCGTCTTCGCCGGCGCCATGCCGCTTTATCTCAAGTCGCACTCGCGCGGCGAATATGTCTTCGACCACGCCTGGGCCGATGCCTTCGAACGCCACGGCGTGCGCTATTACCCCAAGGCGCTCTCGGCCGTGCCGTTCTCGCCGGTGACGGGTCCGCGTCTCATCGCGGCCGAACACGCAGATCGCGTGCTGCTCGCGCGCGGTGCGATCGAGCTCACGCGGCAACTCGACATCTCGTCGCTGCACGTGCTGTTTCCGCATGCACAGGACATCGAGGCGCTGAAGGACGCGGGCTACATGTTGAGAGAAGGCGTGCAGTTTCATTGGGAGAATCTGCCGGGCGCGGGCTACGAGCACTTCGACGCGTTTCTCGCCACCATGAGCCACGACAAGCGCAAGAAGGTGAAGCAGGATCGCCGCCGCGTGACCGAAGCGGGCGTGACTTACAAGTGGCTACGCGGCCGTCAGATCGACAAAAGCGCGCTCGACTTCTTCTATGGCTGCTACGAGAACACGTACAAGGAGCACTGGAACGCGCCGTATCTGACGCGCGAGTTCTTCGGTCAAATTCACGCCGATGCGCCCGACAACATGCTGCTCGTCATCGCCGAAGCGGACGGCGAGCGGCTCGCCTGCGCGCTCAACATGATCGGCGGCGACACCATGTATGGCCGCTACTGGGGCACGCGCGAGTTCGTTTCGGGGCTGCATTTCGAAACCTGCTACATGCAGGGCATCGCGTATTGCATCGAGCACGGGCTGGCGCGCTTCGAAGGCGGCGCGCAGGGCGTGCACAAGATGTCGCGCGGCATGTTACCCACGCCGACATGGTCCGCGCACTGGATCGCCGACCAGCGCTTTGCTCATGCGATCAGCGAGTTTCTCGATGAAGAAATCGCCGCGATGACGCAGCATATCGAGGAACTCGAAGCGCATACGCCATTCAGGAAGATGGCGACGGATTGAAGCGTGCGGCATGATGACGAGTATCCAAAGGATACGCAAACAATGAAAACCGAATTCCTGAACCTCTACAGCCATGGTTTCGCGCGGGTTGCCGTCGCGGTGCCGGAATGCAAGGTGGCCGATCCATCGTTCAATGTCGGAGAGACCATCGCGCTCGCCCGGCAGGCCGCGCAAAACGGCGCCGTGCTGGTCGCGTTTCCCGAGCTGGGGTTGTCCGCTTATTCGTGCGAGGACCTGTTCCATCAGGACGCGTTGCTCGTCGCGTGCGAGCGCGCGCTGGCCGCGCTGGTGGAAGAATCCCGCTCGCTCGATATCGTCATGGTGGTTGGCTTGCCGTTGCGCGTCGATCACGCGTTGTACAACTGCGCGGCCGTGGTGTCGTCCGGGCGCGTGCAGGGCGTGGTTCCCAAGAGCTTCCTGCCGAATTACGCGGAGTTTTACGAGGCGCGCCAGTTCAGTGCCGCCGACTGCGCGTTGGTCGACGAGATCCATCTGCTCGGCGCGGAGGTTCCCTTCGGTTCATCGCTGCTGTTCGATATTCCGTCGATTCCGTATTTCCGCTTCCACGTGGAAATCTGCGAGGACGTCTGGGTGCCCATTCCGCCATCGTCGTTCGCCGCGCTCGCGGGTGCGACGGTGCTCATCAATCTGTCGGCATCGAATATCGTCGTCGGGAAATCGTCGTACCGGCATCAACTGGTCGGGCAGCAATCGGCGCGATGCATCGCGGCGTATCTCTATTCGTCGGCGGGCAAGGGCGAATCCACCACGGATCTCGCGTGGGACGGGCAGGCGCTCATCTACGAGAACGGCGAGCAGCTCGCCGAGTCGGAGCGCTTCAGCGACGCATCGCACGTCATTTTCGGCGATGTCGATGTCGAGCGGTTGTCGCGCGAACGCATGCATCAGACGACCTTCGCTCAGTCGGCGCGCAGACATCAGGAAGAGGCGCGCAAGTTCCGTATCGTGCGATGTGAAGTGGCCGTGCCCGCGGCGTCCGTGTTGCCTCTGCAACGTGCGGTGCCGCGCTTCCCTTACGTGCCGATCGACGCGAGCAGACGCGACGAGCGCTGCATGGAGGTCTACAACATTCAGGTTCAGGCGCTGGTGCAACGGCTCGCTTCGAGCAATATTTCGAAGGTCGTGATCGGCGTCTCCGGCGGGCTCGATTCGACTCATGCCTTGCTCGTCTGCGCCAAGGCCTTGGACCGGCTCGGCCTGCCGCGCACCAACATTCTCGGCGTGACCATGCCCGGTTTCGCGACCAGCGAGCGCACGCTTACCCAGGCGCGCCGGCTGATGGACGTGGTTGGTTGTTCGGCATCCGAAGTGGATATCCGGCCGAGCTGCATCCAGATGCTGAAGGACCTCGGTCATCCGTATTCGACGGGCGAGGAACAGTACGACATCACCTTCGAGAACGTGCAGGCGGGCGAGCGCACGAACCATCTGTTCAGGCTCGCGAACTACAGCAATGGCATTGTGATCGGCACGGGCGACCTGAGCGAACTGGCGCTCGGCTGGTGCACCTACGGCGTCGGCGATCACATGTCGCACTACAGCGTGAACGCCAGCGTGCCGAAGACGCTCATCACGCATCTCGTGCGATGGGTGGCCGAGACGGCGCAGATCGGCAACGACGGCGCCGATGTGCTCAACGATATTCTCGCTACCGAGATCAGCCCCGAACTCATTCCGGGCAAGGTGAAAGGCGCGCTCGAACAGAAAACCGAGAGCGTGATCGGGCCGTACGAGCTTCAGGACTTCAACCTTTACTACATCCTGCGCTTCGGTTTCCGGCCGTCGAAGGTGGCATTTCTTTCATCGACGGCGTGGGGCGACAAGGACGCGGGCGCGTGGCCTGCCGATGTCGACCTCGTTCATCACGAATACGACCTCACGCAGATCAAGAAGAACCTGCGCATCTTCCTGTATCGCTTCTTCAAGCTGAGTCAGTTCAAACGGTCGTGTATTCCGAATGCGCCGAAGGTGGGAACGGGCGGTTCGCTCTCGCCGCGTGGAGACTGGCGCGCGCCGAGCGATTCGGAAGCTACGGTCTGGCTCGATGACCTGGAAAATATTCCGGACGCGTCGTGACGTTCGTTGCACGCAGAAAGGGCGTCGTATGCGCGATGAATGCACACGACGCCTTCGAAACCTTCAATCCCGTGGCAACTCGATCACCGCGCCCGACTTCGCCGCGGCCACGATAGCTTCCGTCACGCGCAGGTTCCTGAGCCCGTCGCGGGCCGATACCAGCGGCGCCGCCTCGCCGCGCGTAACCGCGCCGAAGTGCTCCATCTGATGCTTGATGGGGTCGTCCCGCACCATGCCGACGACACCCGCTTCGAACGGCTTCCACCACGAACGGTCTTCATCGCGCGGATAGGTTTTCAGACGCATGGTCGGAATGGCGAGGCTGCCGTTGGTTCCCGCGACGAGATAGCAATCCTCGTCGGCGTAACTCGCGTAAGCCTTGTTCTCTTCGGAGGTCTGCTCCCAACTGCGCGCGCTCGCCGCCGAATCCGAAAGCAGGAACGTGCCGAGCGCGCCGCTTTCGAAGCGCAGATTGATCGCGACCGTATCCTCGACGGCAAAGCCGCGCGCCGCATGCGATAGAAACGCCTGCACCGCGACGATCTCGCCGCAAAGCATGCGCAGGTTGTGAACCTCGTGGATCATGTTGAGCAGGATCGGGCCGCCGCCAGGCTCGCGACGCCAGGGCGCATCCGTGAAGTAATGATCGGGCTTCAGAAACATCGCGCTGCCGGTCACGGCGACAAGGCGCCCCAGCACGCCGGATACGATCACCTCACGGGCCTTCGCCATGATCGGACTATGCGCGCGATGATGGCCGATGAGAATAGGCACGCCCGCTTCATCCGCTGAGCGCACGAGCGCTTCGGCTTCGGCGACGGTCGGCGCAATCGGCTTTTCGAGCAGCGTCGGTACGCGCGCGTCGAGGCATTGCAGTGCTTGCGGCACATGCAGCTGATTCGGCGTTGCGAGCACCACGCCGTCCGGTTTGTCCTGTGCGAAGAGCTCGTCGAGCGTCGCGTAGATCGGCACGTCCGCCCGTTCCGCGATGGCGCGCGCAGCCGGCGACGGATCGACAATGGCCGACAGCATGCACGTCGCGCTGTTTTCCAGGACGCCGATATGCGCCTGTCCGATATATCCGGCTCCGGCCACGGCGATTCGAGTTCGGGTCATGCTGTGCCTCCTCCTTGGTTTTAGTTCGACGTTGCTCGCGTTCCGAAGCGCCGTCGGGTCGATCCACATCATAAAATCAACCGGCGCGCCTGCAATGCGGACTTGCGATATCGCCGACGTATCGGCCACGACGCAGCCCTTCGCGTCGAATGCACCAAAAACGCCTGAAAAACAGCCGCATAAGCGCTGAATCGATAACCGGCAGCCTGCTAGAATCAAAAGCATCTGTCCTTCGCGGACACGACCCATTCCGAAGATTCTTGAACTCAAGCGAGGCACGCCATGAAACGTATCACCGCCATCATCAAACCGTTCAAGCTCGATGAAGTCCGTGAGGCGCTCGCCGAAGTAGGCCTGACCGGGCTGACGGTTACTGAAGTCAAAGGCTTCGGCCGTCAGAAAGGACATACCGAGCTCTATCGTGGTGCAGAGTATGTCGTCGATTTTCTGCCGAAGGTGAAGATCGAAGTAGTCGTCGCCAACGATCAAACCGATCAGGTCATCGACGCGATCATCGGTGCGGCGCGCACCGGCAAGATCGGCGACGGAAAAATCTTCGTGGCCGAAGTTGAGCGCGTCATTCGCATTCGTACCGGCGAGGAAAACGAAGCGGCGGTCTGAGCGCTTCGAGGTTTTCCCTGTCCCATCGAGCCCGCGTTTCTCACGCGGGCTCGTCTTTTTCCGCATCGCATGCACCAGCACGATGCGCGTCGCTCGTCCGCTTAACTCCTGCTTGATCTCCAATCCGCTTGACTCAGTGCCGAACTCGGCGCGATTTCGCTGCCGTGCGGTAACATCGAATCCCGTTTACCAATTTGTAAGGATTTTTTGGATGCATCACGCGATCGGCTTCATTCAGGATCTCGCGGTAATCATGGCCATCGCGGGCGTCGTGACGGTGTTGTTTCATCGCATGCGTCAGCCGGTCGTGCTCGGTTATATCGTTGCGGGCGTCATCATCGGGCCATACACGCCGCCGTTTCAGCTGATTCACGACGAAGCCACCATCCAGACGCTCGGCGAACTAGGCGTGGTCTTCCTGATGTTCTCGCTCGGCCTCGAATTCAGTCTGCGCAAACTCTTCAAGGTGGGCGCGACGGCGTTCGTCGCGGCGCTGTCCGAGATCGTGCTGATGATCTGGATCGGATACGAGATAGGCCGCTGGTTCGGCTGGAATTCGATGGATTCGCTCTTTCTCGGCGCGGTGCTGGCGATTTCGTCGACGACGATCATCGTAAAGGCGCTGTCCGAACTCAAGATGAAAGGCGAGCCGTTCGCGCAACTTGTGTTCGGCATCTTGATTGTCGAGGACATTCTCGCCATCGCAATGCTCGTGCTGCTTTCCGGCATCGCGCAGACAGGTTCCGTCACGGCGGGCGTCGCGGCCATCACGCTCGGCAAGTTGCTGCTTTTCATGACCGTGTCGCTCGTGGTCGGCATTCTCATCGTGCCGCGCGCGCTGGATTACGTGGCGCGCGCGAAAAGCGACGAGATGCTGCTCGTCACCGTGCTCGGCTTCTGCTTCGGCTTTTGTCTGCTGGTCGTGAAGCTCGATTACAGCATCGCGCTCGGCGCCTTTCTGATCGGCGCGATCATGGCGGAGTCGAAGAATCTCGCGCGCATCGAGCATCTCATCGCGCCGGTACGCGACATGTTTTCGGCCATCTTCTTCGTGACCATCGGCTTGCTGCTGAATCCGTCCGTGCTCGTCGATTACGCGTGGCCGATCGCGGTCATCACCGTGGCGGTCGTGTTCGGCAAGATCGTATCGTGCGGGCTGGGCACTTTTCTCGCCGGTAAGGACGGGCGCACGGCGATGCGCGTCGGCATGAGCGTCGCGCAGATCGGCGAGTTCTCGTTCATCATCGCGTCGCTCGGGTTGTCGCTCAAGGTGACGAGCGCGTTTCTCTATCCGATCGCGGTCGCCGTCTCCGCGCTCACCACGCTCTTCACGCCGTATCTGATTCGCGCCGCCGATCCCATCACCATGCGTCTTGCCCGCGCGATGCCCGCGCCGCTCGCCAACACCTTCGGCCTCTACTCGCAGTGGCTCGCGAGTCTCACGCCCGCGACCGGCGGCCCGACGCTCTTTTCGATGACCCGGCGCATCGTTCTGCAGATCGCGGTGAACCTGGCGCTCGTGGCTGCGATTTTTCTGGGCGCGTCGTATTCGGCGCCGTTCGCTTCCGGCTACCTCGCGCGCTGGCTCGAATCGGACAATGCGCAGCGCGTCGTGTTGTGGAGCGCGGCGTTGTTGATCGCGCTGCCGTTTCTGGTGGCGGTGTATCGCAAGCTGGATTCGCTTGCGCTCCTGCTCGCCGAAGTCAGCGTGCAACCCGCGAAGGCCGGACGCTTCACGAGCGCGATTCGTTCGGCCATCTCGGGGCTGATTCCCATCGTCGCCATGTTCGGCGTCTTTCTGCTCGTGGCCGCGCTTTCGGGCGGCATCTTGCCGCCTTTCGGATTGATGGTGGCCGTGCTCGTCTGCGCGGCGTTGCTCTTGACGGTACTCTGGCGCTGGTGCGTAAAGATTCACGCGACCATGCAGATCGCGTTGCGCGAAACCTTCGAGGAGCCGCGCGATCACTGAAGGAATCATCCATTCATTACGATTGCCGCGATAATGTGAGCAAATGTGTGCTGGTTTGCCCCGTCTGTTCGAGAGGCGGATAATCGAAACGTGTTGATTCTTTCCCTGGCGTTCGCGCGCCGGACAACGGAATGAGCGAAAACAAAACCTCGAACGACTCAGGCTCCATCGCAAACGGCGCGGCGCCCGACGCCCGCCGAAGTGGGGCGGATGCATCGGCGGCGGGCGTGGCGCGAGATGGCGCACCTCACGCACCGCAAGCACCTCAGGCACCTCAAACTTCAACCACGCCGGGTTTGGACCCGAGCGCGACCGAGCGGGCATCGACGGATGCGCCTTCGAGCGCTTCGACCGTTGAGCCCGTCGATAAGGCAGCGGCGCGACGGGCCGAGGCACTCGAAGCAAACGCCAAGGTCGCGCCGGAACCGGTCGTGCGCGCGAAGCCTCTCGATGCAAAAGCGAACTTGGCCGAGAGTCTCGAAGCCGCGACCGAGGCGCAAGCGGGCAGCGATATCGAAAGCATCATCGCGGGCACGGAAGCCGAACCCGAACCCGAACCGGTGAAGGCCAGCGTTCTGCCGCCCGAGTTCACCGCCGCGCCGGATTTCGGCACGCTCAATCCGCCGCCCTTGCCGCCGCCCGCTCAGCAGACAGCGAGCGCGACGCAAGCGCCGCCTGCGTATCTCAAGCAATCGGATTCGGCGTGGTCCGTGTTCGGGCGCGTGATCGCCGCGCGTGCGCGACAAATTTTCGACCGGGCAGGGCAGCGCATCACGCAACGCACGTTGAGGATCGGCGTGTCGGCGCGCATTTTTCATCCGGAGCCGGGCGCAAAGGGTTTGCGTGGCAAGACGCTGCAATATCTGGAGGAATCCATCGCGCATTGGGTCATGTCGCGCGATGTGCTCGTGTTCATGATTCCGACGGTCGGCACGCAAGGCATGCTGCATCCAAGCAATATCCGCCTGCGCGACTATGCGAAGAATCTCGACGGGCTGCTGCTTCAGGGTGGCGCGGACGTGTCGCCGCAATCTTACGAGGAGGTCGTGACGCGCCCCGAGTGGCCGGGCGATCGCGTGCGCGACATGTATGAGCTGGAACTGCTGCACGAATTCATCGAGTCAGGCAAGCCGGTGCTCGGCGTGTGTCGCGGCTGTCAGCTCATCAACGTGGCATTCGGCGGCACGCTCTACGGCGATATCGCCACCGAAGTGCCGACTGCGGGCATCCACGTGAACGAGCACTACGATCAGCATCGGCACTCGCTGCGCTTTCCCGATGGCTCGACGCTCGCCAACATGTTTCCGAATCAGCGCGATGCAATCGTCAACTCGATTCACCATCAAGCGGTGAAGTCGCTTGGGCGGGATCTCAACGTCGAGGCGGTCTCGGCGCAGGATGGAATCATCGAAGCGGTGCGGTATCGCAAGGCGCCGTTCGTGGTGGGCGTGCAGTGGCACCCGGAGTTTCATCGCGCGGGCGGATCGGAATTGCTCGATTGCACGCCGCTGCTCGATACGTTTTTGCGCGTGGCGCGGGAGACGCGGTTCTAGAGTGTTGGTTTTGACGTGCGTTGGTATCGGGGCCCGCTTCGTAATGAGCGGGCCTTTTTGTTTTGCATGATTGGGGTTGAAGCGCGGATTTGGGTGATAGTCGTCGACGACCGACCTTGGTTCTAAGCGAAACCGAGAATGCATGTCGGAATGATGTACCGCGGCCGTGAAATACGCTCACGCGCGCAAATTCACCGAATCAGAAAGTCACCGCGCCGAACCCACCGGAGCCAGCCCGGCTTCGCTCGCACGCTGCAACTGATCGACCTGCATCTGCAACGCGCGCAGCTTGCGTTCCGATTCGAGCTTGTCGCTCTGCAGCGCCGCCGATTCCGCCTGCAATTGCTGCTGACGTTCCGACACCTGCGTGTCCTGCTGCTGCGCGAGCGCGAGATCGGCGGATAACCGGTTCGCGCGATTCGCCGACACGGCGATCACGCGGTCGAGCAGCGCTTTTTGCGCCTGCAACTGCACACGGCGAATCTCGCCATCGGCAAGATCATGTGTCTTGCGCGCGAACTGCGCGTAGACCGATTCGGCGCGATTTTCCTCCTGCGTCTTCACGACGCGCCACGAATGCGAGTCCTGCGACAACGCCACGTAATAAAGCATCTCTTGCGGCAGAAAATAGAGCCTCGCGCCGTAGCTGCCATTGCGCGTGACGCGCAGCTCGGTCAGTCGGCCCGCCTGCACCATGTCCTGCAGTTCGGCGAGGTTGCTCGCGGAGGGCGACGCGCCATCGCTCTGAAGATCGGAGAGGTCTTCAGGCGATAGCGCCGGTGCGCTGTTTGTTCGATCGGCTTTTGGAGCCGGAGCCGGGCTCGTGGCAGCCGATGCATCGGCGAAAGAAGCTAGCAATCCGGAGAGGAACAAAGCGAGGACAAGTACTGCGTGACGAATGAAACGTAAGTGCATCATGTTGGCTTCATGCCGATAAAGTTAAGCGATTCATCACCGGGCCTGATTGGCCGATGCATTGTCGGGACGTGAAGCGACATTGCTGTCGAGCGTGGGCGAATGCTGGAGCATGGAGTAGAGGGCGGCGACGTTCAGCGGCTCAGTGGTGCGCGGCGCCGCAGTGAGTTGCGTGGGCTTCGTGCTCGCGCCGCGATGTGTCGATGCCGCGTATCGAATAACCGGTTTCGTGGCTGCCCGCTTCGCGCGATGTGCGCCCGCGTTCACGTATCGAGGAGTTCGTGTGTGGGACGCTTCGGCATGTACGGAAACTGGCGCTGGTTTTGTCTTACGCGCATGCGCGGGCCGACTTGCCATGAGAACGCGCGGCGCGACAGGCTGCGTTGGGTCGACCGGGCGCGGGTCCGCCGGTTGACTTACCGTGGGCACGCGCGTCGCATCCGCCGGTCTGTCGCGCGACACCGCTTGTCCAATCTGCATCTGTTCTGCGTCATCAACCGCGGGCTTCGACCCGCTTCGTTCCAGCCACTGTTCATGCGCGAACAGCACCCAGACGAACAACGCCGAAACCGCGATGGCAATAGCGGATCTTTCAAAGCTGCCGATGCGGTAAGGCCGCTTGCGTAACGGCGACGGAGTGCGCAGATCGATTCGCATGGGCTTTCTTTCCGCAGCCGCATCGACCGGTGCGGCAGGCTCTTTCATACGCGACGTAGAAGAACGCGTGGCGTTCTTGGCGAGCTTTCCCCAGATACTCGTCGCTTGATACGGAGAACGCGCATGCAACGAGTCCGACGAGTCGGACATGCGCGAGTACTTGGTATTGAACCGTGCGCCGTAGAGCGGAATCTCGGAGCGCGACGTACTCGGCCGAGCGCGCGCGGGCGACCACTCGCGGCCGAATTTCAGCGATGGATCAGCGAGCGGGCGCACCGTTGGCAGGCGTAGATTGCCTTCCACGACGATCAGAGGCTCGTTCATGAGTGTTCCAGGTGGATGCGCCGATGCGCGCACGATTGGGACGTGCGGGCATCGGCCCGAGGTCAGCTAGATTGACTCGCGATCATACGAAACAGCACTGAACTAAACGACCAGACTTATCCTAATGATTCGATCTTAAAAGGAATGCTTATTGACAGAAGGCCGCTTTTATGTCGGAAGCATTGCTTGTGAGCCGCATTTAATTCAGAGAGAGCGTGTAGCGCAACGAGAACAAATCGAGGCCCGCCATGTTGTCGGCTTGACGCGAAGTGAGCCTCCATCCGCGCGACTCGTAAAAGCCGATAGCCGCCGCGTTGTCTTCCAGCACGTAAAGATGCAATTCGCGCGCGCCACGTGTGCGCGCCCAGCGTGCGGCTTCGGCGAGCATCGCGGTCCCGGCGCCAAGGCCTTTGTGCCCCGGCAGCGCATGCAGATTGTCGACGAGCACGCTGCCCGTGTCGTCCGGTTCGACGAGACATACGAAACCCACCGGCTCACCCGCATGTTCGGCGATCAGCACGCGACCCGCGCCGGCCTCGATTTCCCGCATACGGGTTTGCCAGTGCGCGGCGCGCTCGGCGTGAATATCCCGATCGAGATAGACATCCGGCACGATGCCGCGATAGGTGGCCACCCAACTGCGCGTGTGCATCGACACGATCAGAGCGGTGTCGGCCGGCGTTGCGGTCCTGAAAACGATCGCTAAATTTGTAGGCTTGGAGATAGGCATATGTAAGCTATTGTTAATCTTCTTTTGAGTGATGTTGACCGAAGTTGCGTGCAGAGAAACGTCCGCAGGCGTTAAGATTGAGGCACTCGTGAATTTACAAAAGAATTACGGGTAAACCCTAATCAAGCGAAAACCCTTCGCCACCGGCCAGAAGCGGTTCGCGAACCGCGATGCGTCGTTCAGCCTGATTCGAGAAAGTCCATGTCCACGACTCACGTTGCACCCGCCAATGAATCGAAGTTCAAGACGGTTTTCCGCGTCGTCAGCGGCAACTTCCTTGAAATGTACGACTTCATGGTTTATGGCTATTACGCCTCCGCCATCGCCAAAACCTACTTCCCGAGCGGCAACGAGTTCGCCTCGTTGATGCTCGCGCTGTCCGTATTCGGCGCAGGCTTCCTCATGCGTCCGGTCGGGGCGATCGTACTCGGCGCGTACATCGACCATCACGGGCGGCGCAAGGGCCTCATCCTCACGCTGATGCTGATGGCTATCGGCACCGCCTGCGTCGCGCTAGTGCCGGGCTACGCCACCATCGGCGCGATTGCACCGATCATCGTGCTTCTCGGGCGGCTTCTGCAGGGCTTCTCGGCGGGCGTCGAGCTCGGCGGCGTGTCGGTGTATCTGTCCGAGATCGCGACCAAGGGCAACAAGGGCTTCTATTGTTCATGGCAGTCGGGCAGCCAGCAAGTGGCTGTCGTGTTCGCCGCGCTCATCGGCGTGGTCATGAACCAGTTGCTGCCCGCCGACCAAATGACCGCGTGGGGCTGGCGCGTGCCGTTTTTGATCGGCTGCCTGATCGTGCCGTTCCTCTTCATCATCCGCCGTTCGCTGCGTGAGACGGACGAGTTCCTGGCGCGCAAGCATCGTCCCGGCATGGCCGAGATCGCGCGCTCGATCGCAACAAGCTGGCCGATCGTGCTCGCGGGCATGGGCATGGTCATCATGACGACCGTGTCGTTTTACATGATCACCGCCTACACGCCGACCTTCGGCAAGGAAGTGCTGAAGCTGTCTTCCATCGATGCACTCGTCGTCACCGTATGCGTCGGGCTCTCCAACCTCGTCTGGCTGCCTGTCATGGGCGCGTTGTCGGACCGCATCGGGCGTCGTCCGGTGTTGCTGTTCTTCACCATTCTGACCATTCTCACGTCGTATCCGGCCGTGCAATGGCTCGTCGCCGATCCATCGTTCGGGCGGCTCCTGATCGTCGAACTGTGGTTGTCGTTCCTCTACGGTAGCTACAACGGCGCGATGGTCGTGGCGCTCACGGAAGTCATGCCGGTCGACGTGCGCACCACCGGCTTCTCGATGGCCTACAGTCTCGCGACGACCATCGGCGGCTTTACGCCTGCCATCTCGACCTATCTGATTCACTCGACCGGCAACAAGGCCGCGCCGGGCTTGTGGATGGGTCTCGCGGCCATCTGCGGTCTGATCGCCACGCTCGTGCTGTATCGCTCGCCGGAAGCACGCAATCAGTACAAGACAGCCTGACGTCCGTAGCTGGCTGAAATAAAAATCCCTCGTCGCGGCGAGGGATTTTTTTTGCATCGACGAAACCTGCGGGCATCACTCGCGCAGTGCCGCCACGACCTTTTCGACCACGCCGTGCCAGTCGCCGGGCACGTGCTGCCGCACGAGCCGCGCGCGCGGATACCACACGCATGTCGCGCCGCTGATACCCCAGCGCCAGTCGGCCGCGAACGGCAGCATGACGATGACCGGTTTGCCGAGTGCGCCGGCCAGATGCGCGATCGAGGTATCGATCGACACCACGGCGTCGAGTCGGTCGACGATGGCGGCGGTATCCGCGAAATTCTCCAGCTTGCCCTCGAAGCGATGCGCCGACTTTGCGTTCGGATGCTTTTGCAATGTGTCGCGCTCGTGCTCGGTGAGAAACGGCTGCAGCACGACCCAGTCGATGCCTTCGAGCGCCAACAGCGGCGCGAGCGCTTCGACCGGCATGGAGCGCGTTTCGCCCGGCTGCAGCCTTCCCGACCACGCGATGCCGATCTTGCGCTTCGCCTGTCCGCCGATCGACCCGCGCCACTTCCGGCGATAGTCGGCCGGAATCACGAGATAGGGCGTGCGCGCCGGGATCGCCTCGGGCGTCGTCATGCCGAGCGCGAGCGGCAGGCTGAGGAGCGGACAGAACGCATCGGCGACGATGCGCACGCCTTCCGTCCTGCCGACGAGCTCTATGCGCGCCGCGTGTGCCGCCGGCGCGATCAGCGGCACCAGCGACGCTTGTACTTCGAGCACGAGCTTGCCGACGCGCTTGGCCGCAAACGCCACGAGGCGCACGAATTGCAGGGTGTCGCCGAAGCCTTGTTCGGAGCGCACGAGCAGGGTCTGCTGCGGCAGCGGCTCGCCGTTCCAGCGCGGCAGCGGCGGGGCGTCGTCGGCGCCCGGCGTCTTGAGCCGCCATTCGTAAGCGGGCAGGCCGCGCTCGTAATCGCCGAGCGCGAGTAGCGCGAGACCACGGTTCAGATGCGCGGCGGGCATGTGCGGGTCGAGCCGCAACGCCTGATCGAATGCGCGGATCGCCGCGGCGGGCGATGCGAGCGCGAGCTGCGAATTACCGAGACACAGCCACGCCACGCCGTACTTCGGGTCCAGCCCGACCGCGCGCTCGTAACTCACGACCGCTTCGTGGTGGCGATTGAGCTTGGCAAGCACGTGGCCAAGTCCGAAGTGCGCCGGGGCAAAGCGCGGCTGCAAGCTGAGCGTCTTGTGCAGCGCGGGCAGCGCTTCTTCGGGGTGCCCGGTCTTGTCGAGCAGATTGCCCAGGTTGAAATGCGCGGCGACGTAATTCGGCTCCGCGTCGATGGCCGCGCGAAAATGCGCGACCGCGCCGACCGAGTCGCCGAGTGCGTTGAGCGCCATGCCGAGATTGTTGTGCGCGCCCGCGTGGCGCGGCCGTAAATCGAGCGCGCGGCGAAACGCGCGCGCGGCATCCGCATGACGATCAAGCGACGCCAGCGCGTTGCCGAAGTTGTTCCACGCGGCGGCGTCTCGTGGCTGCAGACGCAGCGCTTTCTCGAAGGCATCGGCGGCGTCTTCATGGCGGCCGACCGCCGTGTACGCGTTGCCGAGGTTGTACTGCGCGAGTGGAAAGCCCGGTTCGAGCGTGAGCGCGTTACGAAAACGCTCGATGGCGTCGTCGATACGGCCGAGCGCCTTGAGCGCGTTGCCCAAGTTGAGTTGCAGACCGGCATCGGTCGGACGCAGGTCTACCGCGCGGCGCACGAGAGAAGCCGCTTCCTCGTGCTGGCCTTGTTGATGGCGCAGCACGCCGAGGTAGTGGAGCGCGTCGACGTGAAGGGGTTCGGCGGCGAGCGCGGCCTGATAGTCGCGCTCCGCCTCGGTCAGGCGGCCGTCACGATGGGCCGCGAAGCCGCGGGCAAATACGGTGTCCATGACGGGAAGTTTGTACAAAACACGCGTATTTTCCCACACTGGCCCGAGCGATTTCCGCCTGTACGGTTGACATGTCGCGTCGATGGTCCTTAACATGTGAACACCTATTCATATGTTGACGATCAAGTCGTGGCTTCGACTCCACTGAATCCTGCTGGCGGCATCACTTCGGATGACCGCGTCGTACCGCTTGCCGACCTGTTTCGCTTGCTTGGCGACCCGACGCGCTTGCGCATCGTGCTCGCGTGTGTCGCTGAAAGGCGCGCGGTGGGCGCGATCGCGGAGGGGCTCGGGTTGTCGGGTTCGCTCGTGAGCCATCACTTGCGGCTCCTGCGCGCGGCGCGGATCGTGCGGGCCGAGCGGCAGGGCAAGCAGGTTTTTTACGTGGCGGCGGATCGCCATATCAGCGGGATGCTCGGCGAATTGCTGGAACACATTGCCGAGCCGCAGCCGCAGGACGCGACCGATATCGACTGATCGAACGAATCACGGGCACCACGATGAACAAGCAAACGCAGCACGACCACGAAGACCACGATCACGCGGGACATGACCACGCCGGTCATGAGCATGCCGGCGACGACCACGCCGGTCACGACCACAAAGGTCACGACCACAAAGGTCACGACCACAAAGGTCACGACCACAAAGGTCACGACCACAAAGGTCACGACCACGGCGCGGGCGGACATCATCACCATCACGCGCCGCAGGCCGGACAAGGGCGCACGTTCGCGCTGGCAGTCGGCCTGAACGTGCTGATCGTGATCGTGCAGGCCGTCTACGGCTTTCTCGCGCATTCCACCGCGCTGCTCGCCGACGCCGGTCACAATCTCTCCGACGTGCTCGGTCTCTTGCTTGCGTGGGGCGCGGTATGGCTCGGCACGCGCCGGCCGAGCGCGCGCTATACCTTCGGCCTCGGAAGTTCGTCGATTCTCGCCTCGCTTGCCAATGCCGCGCTTTTGCTTTTCGCGTGCGGCGCGATCGTGCTCGAGGCCGTCCAGCGTCTGTTGAATCCGGCGCCCGTCGCGGGACTCGACGTGTTCATCGTCGCGACGCTCGGCATGGTCGTCAACGGCTTCTCGGCGTGGCTCTTCATGCGCGGCAGCAAGGAGGACCTCAACGTGCGCGGCGCCTTCCTGCACATGGCCGCCGATGCCGCGATCTCCGCCGCCGTCGCCGTGAGCGGCCTCGTCATCCTCTTCACGGGCATGAGCTGGCTCGATCCGGTGATGAGCATCGTCGTGGTCGCGGTGATCGTCTACGGCACGTGGGGCCTCGGGCGCGACGCGATGCGCCTTGCCATGGCCGCCGTGCCGCCGAGCGTGGATCTGGCGCGTATCGAAGGCTATCTGACGCGCTTGCCCGGCGTGCGTAACGTGCACGACCTGCACGTGTGGGCGCTGTCCACCACGGAGAACGCGCTCACCGTGCATCTCGTGATGCCGCAAGGCCATCCCGGCGATGCCTTCGTGCAGGGCGTCGTGACCACCTTGCGAAGCGACTACTCGATGCATCATTCGACCTTGCAAGTGGAACTCGGCATGAGCTGCCACGAGTGCGTACTGCAGCAGGAACGCGCGCACGCGCATTGAAGGCACGACCGCGCGTGTGCGCCGAGGTCGGCGCCCAGATCCGCCGAGGCGCGGCCCCGGCGTACACTCGACAACGTGACGTTTCAGGGAGGACCGCATGTTTGCGCCAAAGCTGAATCCGAACGACAAGCTGGATGTCGCGCCCGTTCTGATCGTCGGTGCCGGTCCCACGGGACTCGCCGCCGCCATGAGCCTTTCGCGTGCGCATATTCCCGTGCGGCTCATCGACCGCGCGCACGAGCGCTCGCCGTATTCACGCGCCATCGGCATTCAGGCGCGCACGCTCGAACTGCTGGAACAGCATCGCGTCGTCGAGCCGTTTCTCGAACTCGGGCACCGCTCGCGGGTGGCGAACCTCTATTCGAACGGTCAGCGCCTCGCGAGGCTCGACTTCGATCCGCTGCAGACGCGCTATCCCTATCTGCTGTTTCTCGATCAATCCGAAACCGAACGCCTGCTTGCCGGGCATCTCGAAAGCCAGGGCGTGACGATCGAGCGCGGCGTCGAACTCGTCGATTTCAATCAGGGCGCGGCGGGCGTGCAAGCCACCTTGCGACACGCCAATGGCCGCGATGAGATTCTGCGCCCGTCCTACATGATCGCCGCCGATGGCGCGCATAGCTTCGTGCGGCATCGGCTGGAAATCGGTTTCGACGGCAAGACGTTCGACCAGACCTTCCTGCTCGCCGACCTGCAAGCCGATTCCGACTGGCCCGACGACGAACTCCATATCTTCGCGTCGGGCGAAGGCCTCGCCGCGCTCTTTCCGATGAGCGATGGCCGCGCGCGTCTCATCGCCGACTTGCCCGCGCCCGTCGACGACAAGGAGAAGGCAGGGCCCACTATCGAGGAATGTCGCGCGATCGTCGAGCGGCGCGTGCATCATCGCGTCACGCTGTCGAATCTCACGTGGTCGGCGTACTTTCATGTCAATAGCCGCATGGTGGATCGTCTGCGCGTGGAGCGCATCTTCCTTGCGGGCGACGCCGCTCACGTTCATAGCCCCGCAGGCGCGCAAGGCATGAACACGGGCATTCAGGAAGCGTTCAATCTCGGCTGGAAACTCGCGCGCATGCTCGCGGGCGGTGCACCCGAACGCCTGCTCGACAGCTATCACGCGGAACGGCATCCGATCGAGCGCGACGTGCTGCGTCAGTCGAACATGCTGTTGCAGATGGCGGGCGCGGAACACGGCCCGATGAAGCTCATGCGCGATCACGTCATGCCGATGCTCGCCGCCATCGGCCCGTTGCGCGATGCCATGCGGCGCACGGTGAGCGAGCTTTCGATCAACTATCGCAAGAGCCCGCTCACGCTGGAGCGTCTGCTCGATGGCGGTCCGCGCGCCGGCGAACGCGCGCCCGATGCACGCGTGCATGTCGTCGATGGCCCGCTCGGCCGCTTGCCCGGCGTCGGCTGTCTCTACGACCTGCACGATCCGGGCTGCTTCTCGCTGTTCCTGCTGCTGAACCCGTCGGGCGAGGACGACATCGCGCTGGCGCCCGCGACCATCACCGTGGCGCACGCGATGCGCGATCCCGACCTCGACGGCCTCGTGCGCTCCATCGAAGCGCTCATGCCGAATGCCGTGCGCGTATGGCGTATCACCGATACGCAAGGCGAAGGTGCGACTTCGCTCACCGACAATTACGGGCGCACGCGTCCCGCGTTCTATCTCGTGCGGCCGGATGGTTATATCGCGGCGCGCGGGCGGGCGCCTTCGGACGTCCACTCGTTGCTGCGCCACTGCGAGACGTGGTTCAGCGCACAGGGCGCGGATAACAACGAGCCGCCCGCGCACGAGTATCGCGAGTAAAACGAAAAACGCCCTGCCGCTCGTGAAAGCGGGCAGGGCGTCGGCACGGCACCATCGCTTAGGTTAAGCCGCCACTTTCGGCTGAAGATCGTCCTTATGCGCCGTCAATGCCTCGCGCAAAATTGGCAGCATCGACGCGCTCGCCTCCGGATTGTCGAGTGCGGCAAGAATCGCGAGCCGCATGCGCGGTTCCCAGAAGCGGCGTATGTGATCCGCCACGCCATCGACGGCCTCGGGGCGATCCGGCATCGAATCGAAAAACTCGCCGATGCGGTTCGCCATGTCGATCAGGTTATCCACGTCCATGCGTCATTTCCCCGTAGTCGCCGCGACATCGCGCATGTTGAGCAGTTCGAGCTGCTGCGTGTTGAAGCGCGAATATTCCTTTTGCCATTGCGACGGTTGTTCCACCGGCATGACCTGCACCGCCGTGACCTTGTATTCAGGACAGTTGGTGGCCCAGTCCGACGAGTCCGTGGTGATCACGTTCGCGCCGGATTCCGGGAAGTGGAAGGTCGTGTAGACGACGCCCGGCTGCATGCGCTCGGTGATCTTCGCGCGCAGCACGGTTTGTCCCGCACGCGATTCGATACCAACCCAGTCGCCCGTGTTGATGCCGCGATCTTCCGCATCGACCGGATGAATTTCCAGACGGTCCTCGTCATGCCACTGCGAGTTCTCGGTGCGACGCGTCTGCGCGCCGACGTTGTACTGCGACAGAATGCGCCCGGTCGTCAGCAGCAACGGATATTTGCGCGTGACCTTCTCCGGCGTCGCCACGAACTTGGTGATGACGAAGCGTCCCTTGCCGCGCACGAATTCGTCGATATGCATGGTCGGCGTACCTCCCGGCGCACGCTCGTTGCACGGCCACTGAATGCTGCCGAGCTCGTCGAGTTTCTCGTAGGACACGCCGTGAAACGTGGGCGTGAGTCGCGCGATCTCGTCCATGATCTCGGACGGATGCGTGTAGTTCATCTCGTAGCCAAGTGCGCGCGCGAGCTTGATGGTCACTTCCCAATCGCCAAGGCCGGGCAACGGCGGCATGACCTTGCGCACGCGCGAGATGCGGCGTTCGGCGTTGGTGAACGTGCCGTCCTTTTCGAGGAAGGTCGAGCCTGGCAGCAGAACGTGCGCGTACTTCGCCGTTTCGTTCAGGAAGATGTCCTGCACGACGATGCATTCCATCGCCGAGAGCGCGTCGGCGACGTGCTGCGTGTTCGGGTCCGACTGGACGATATCCTCGCCCTGACAATAGAGGCCCATGAAGGTGCCGTGCGCGGCGGCATCGAACATGTTCGGAATGCGCAGACCCGGTTCCGGCTGCAGCTTCACGTCCCAGGCTTCCTCGAAGAGGGCGCGCGTCGCGGCATCGCTGATATGCCGATAGCCCGGCAACTCGTGCGGGAACGAGCCCATGTCGCACGAACCCTGCACGTTGTTCTGTCCGCGCAACGGATTCACGCCGACGCCTTCGCGGCCCACGTTGCCCGTGACCATCGCCAAGTTGGCGATGCCCATGACCGTGGTCGAGCCTTGCGCGTGTTCGGTCACGCCGAGACCGTAATAGATCGCGCCGTTGCCGCAGTTCGCATAGGCGCGCGCGGCTTCGCGCACGAGCTTCGCGGGCACGCCCGTGACGGCTTCCATCGCTTCGGGCGAGTTCTCTTCGAGCGAGACGAAATCGCGCCATTGCTGGAACGCGCGCGTTTCGCAGCGTGCGGCGACGAAGGGTTCATCGACCAGTCCTTCGGTCACGATGGTATGCGCGAGCGAGTTGACCATCGCGACGTTGGTGCCCGGCCGCAATTGCAGATGATGCGACGCCTTCACATGCGGCGTATCGACGATATCGATGCAGCGCGGGTCGATCACGATCAGTTGCGCGCCTTCACGCACGCGCCGCTTCAGCCGTGAGCCGAAGACCGGATGGCCGTCCGTGGGATTTGCGCCGATCACGACGATGACATCGGATTTCTCGACCGACGCGAACGTCTGCGTACCCGCCGATTCGCCGAGCGTGGACTTGAGGCCGTAGCCGGTCGGCGAATGGCAGACGCGCGCGCAGGTATCGACGTTGTTGTTGCCGAACGCCGCGCGCACGAGCTTCTGCACGAGATAGGTTTCCTCGTTGGTACAGCGCGACGAGGTGATGCCGCCGATGGAATCGCGCCCGTACTTGTCCTGAATGCGGCGGAATTCGCTTGCCGCGTAGTTGATCGCTTCGTCCCACGACACTTCGCGCCACGGGTCGGTGATCTTCGCGCGGATCATCGGCTTCTTGATGCGATCCTTGTGCGTGGCATAGCCCCACGCGAAGCGGCCCTTCACGCACGCGTGGCCTTCGTTGGCCTGGCCGTTCTTGTTCGGCGTCATGCGCACGACGGTGTTGCCTTTCATCTCGGCCTTGAGCGAGCAGCCGACGCCGCAATACGCACACGTCGTGATGGCCGAATGCTCCGCCTGACCGAGCATGATGACGGTCTTTTCCTGCAAGGTCGCGGTCGGGCACGCGGCGACGCATGCGCCGCACGACACGCACTCCGACTCCATGAACGGCACGTTTTCGCTTGCCGCCACGCGCGATTCGAAACCGCGCCCGGCGATGGTCAGCGCGAACGTCCCTTGCGTTTCCTCGCACGCGCGCACGCAGCGATTGCAGACGATGCACTTCGACGGATCGTAAGTGAAGTACGGATTCGATTCGTCCTTCTTGTCCTTCAGATGGTTCGCGCCTTCGTAGCCGTAACGCACTTCGCGCAAGCCGACCACGCCCGCCATGTCCTGCAGTTCGCAATCGCCGTTGGCGGGACAGGTGAGGCAATCGAGCGGGTGATCGGAAATGTAGAGTTCCATCACGTTGCGGCGCAGCGACTGCAGCCGGTCGGTCTGCGTGCGGACCTTCATGCCCGCTTCCACGGGCGTCGTGCACGAAGCCGGATAGCCTCGCTTGCCCTCGATCTCGACGAGACACAGGCGGCACGAACCCCACGGTTCGAGCGAATCCGTGGCGCAGAGCTTGGGCACGTTGATGCCCGCTTCGATGGACGCGCGCATCACCGACGTTCCCGCCGGCACCGTGACCGCCTGGCCATCGATTTCCAGCGTCACGTCGATATCCGCGTGACGCAGCGGCGTGCCGTAATCGGTTTCGTCGAACGGGTCGCGGCGCTGTACCGAGGCCGCGCTCTTGCATGCGCAATTGCCCGAACCGCAGCCGTTGATGGTGTTGGACATGTTCTTGTCTCCCTTGCTTTAGGCCGCTTTTCGGGCGGGCGTGCGGGGCAGCCCGAAATCTTCGGGAAAGTGATCGAGCGCGGACAGCACCGGGAACGGCGTCATGCCGCCCATTGCGCAGAGCGAGCCGGCGACCATGGTGTCGCACAGTTCGCGCAGCAGCGTGATCTGTTTCACCGACGTATCGCCGTCGCGAATCTTGCCGATGACTTCCTCGCCGCGCGTCGAGCCGATCCGGCACGGCGTGCACTTGCCGCACGATTCGAGCGCGCAGAAGTGCATCGCGTATTGCGCCAGTTCGGCGAGGTTCGAGGTGTCGTCGTGGATCACGAGACCGCCGTGGCCGACCACTGCGCCGACCTTTGCGTATTCCTCGTAGTCGAGCGGAATATCCCACTGGCTTTCCGGCAGATAAGTGCCGAGCGGACCGCCCACCTGCACCGCGCGCGCCGGACGGCCGCTCGCCGTGCCGCCGCCGTATTCATCGATCAGTTCGCGCAGGCTCACACCGAACGCGAGTTCGACGAGTCCGCCTTGCTTGACGTTGCCCGCAAGCTGGAAGGGCAGCGTGCCGCGCGAGCGTCCCATGCCGAAGTCGCGATAAAACGCCGCGCCTTTCGCAAAGATGATTGGTACGGTGGCGAGCGTGATGACGTTGTTGATGACAGTCGGCCTGCCGTACAAACCGACGAGCGCGGGCACCGGCGGCTTCGCGCGCACGATGCCGCGCTTGCCTTCGAGCGATTCGAGCAACGCCGTTTCCTCGCCGCAGACATACGCGCCCGCGCCTTTCGCCACGTACAGGTCGAACGCATGCGAGGCGCCGAGCACGCTCGCGCCTAGCCAGCCGGCATCGCGCGCGCGCTCGATCGCCCGATTCAGGGTGGCGATGGCATGCGGATACTCGCTGCGCACGTAGATGTAGCCCTTGGTCGCGCCCGTCGCCACGCCCGCGATGATCATGCCTTCGATCAGCATGAACGGATCGCTCTCCATGACGAGGCGGTCGGAGAAGGTGCCGGAGTCGCCTTCATCCGCATTGCAGACGATGTACTTCTGGTCCGCATACGCGCCGCGCACGGTCTTCCATTTGATGCCGGCGGGGAATGCCGCGCCGCCGCGTCCGCGCAGGCCGGAATCGACGAGCGCTTCGCACACCGCGTCGCCGTTCATTTCGAGCACTTGGCGAAGGCCCGCGAGTCCGCCGAGCGCGGTGTAATCGTCGACGGAAAGCGGGTCCGTGATACCGATGCGCGCGAACGTCAGCCGCTGCTGCTTCTTGAGGTACGGAATGTCGTCGACCAGGCCGACGTTCTTCGCGTGGACGCCGCCTTCGTGGAAAGAGGCATCGAAGAGGGCGGCGATATCGTCTTCATCGACATTCGAATAACCGATACGCCCTTGCGGCGTTTCCACTTCGACGAGCGGTTCGAGATAGAAGAGGCCGCGCGAACCGTTGCGCACGATCTGCACGTCGATGCCGCGCTTGTCCGCTTCGCTTTCGATGGCCTTCGCGATGCCGTCCGCGCCCAATGCGAGCGCGGCGGAATCGCAGGGAACGTAGATGCGCGTCATGCCGTCACCTCTGTCTTCTGGCTTTGTTCGCTCGCTGCCTTGTATAGACGGTCGAACTTCTGCGGCGTGACGCGCGCGTGAATCTCGCCGTTGATCATCATCGACGGCGACAGCGCGCATTGGCCGAGGCAATACACCGATTCGAGCTCGGTGCCTTCGGCATGACCGCTGTCGAAACGGCATCCGGTATGCCCTTCGATGTGATCCTTCAGCGCTTCGGTGCCCATGCTGCGGCACGCTTCCGCGCGGCACAACTGCACGGTCACGCGCGCGGGCGGCGCGCTTCGAAAGTGATGGTAGTACGTGATCGTGCCGTGAACCTCCGCACGCGACAGCGACAGGACGCGCGCCAGCGGCGCGACGATTTCCTCCGGCACGAAGCCGGTTTCGTCCTGGATGGCATGCAGGATGGTCATCAAGGTGGCGTCGTGCACGGCATGGCGGCGCACGAGGTCTTCAGCGGCAGCGGCGGACAACGGCTGCGTGTGTGTCATGGGGCTCCTCCAACGCTCGGTATATGTTTTATTAGTGCATATTTCGATCATATAATCGTAAGCACCGAGCAGGTAAAAGAACAATAGGCGTCGTGATATATCTTGGCAATAGGAAGGGGCAATGCATATGGTCGATGTCGAATGCCGCGCCGAACTCATCCTTCGCGACGCCGATGGCCGGGAGACCAGCCTGAATGCGGTTGTGCCGCTTTTGAAGCTCGTCTCTCAGACTGGCAGCATCGCGAATGCCGCGAGCGCTAAGGGTTTGTCCTATCGGCATGCGTGGGGTTTGTTGCGCGAAATCGAGGCGCGGCTGGGTGGCGCGCTGATCCGAAAATCGCGCGGACGCGGGTCGGTCTTGTCGGAACTTGGCGAGTCCGTGTTGCGTGCGCAGCGCGTTTGCGGCGACCGGCTCGAAACGCCGTTGCAGTCCGTCGCAAGCGATGTCGCCAATGAACTCAATCGCAAACTCGCCAGTGGTCTCGCGCAAGTGCGCATTCATGCATCGCACGGCTACGCGGTCGCGACGCTCGTGCACGCGCTCGGCGAACAGCGCGTGCCGGTGGACATCAAATACCGCGAAAGTTACGAAGCCGTGAGTGCGCTGGCTCGCGGCGAGTGCGAACTGGCGGGCTTTCATCTGCCGATCGGCCCGTTTCGCGCGACGTGTGCGGAGAGCTATCGTCCTTATCTCGATGCGGGCAAGCATCAACTCATTCGGCTCACGCGGCGCACGCAGGGCCTCTTCGTGCCGAAGGGCAACCCAAAGCGCGTGACGGGACTGCGCGATCTCGCGCGCAGCGACGTGCGCTTCGTGAATCGTCAGCCGGGCTCGGGCACGCGCATGCTGCTCGATTTGTCCTTGCGCGGCGTCGGTGTCGATCCCGATCAGATCAACGGTTACGCGACCACCGAACTCACGCATTCGGCCATCGCCGCGTTCGTCGCGAGCGGCATGGCCGACTTGGGCTTTGGCGTGCAGCCCGCCGCGCAGCACTTCGCGCTCGACTTCATTCCGATCATCGACGAGGACTACTTCTTCGCATGCGAACGCGCGCGGCTCAACGAGGCGCGGCTTGCCACCGTATTGCGCGTGTTACGCAGCGACGCGTTCAACGACAGCGTGGCGCATCTGGAAGGTTACGACCCGGCGCGTTGCGGCTCGCTCGTCGATATCGAAGAAGGTTTGCGCGGTTGAGACACGCGCCGACGCGCGCGGGAGAAACGAACGGTAAGAAGATGGCGGCCCGGAAGAAACTGCTGGCGGCGGTGAATTGGGTTAACCTAACGCTTTGCTGTCGACTCAACCCTGTTCCAGACGCGGCTGTCCCGCGCGAAATTCCGCCATGAAACTTTCGTTGCTCGCTTCCACCACCGCTGCGCTCGTCGCCGGTGCGTTCTATCTGATTCCCGTTGCGTTTGCCCAGAATTCGCCTGGCGTGCCGGGCGGCGTGCTGCAAGACCAGTTCCGCCTCAACGAGCATCCGCAAATGCAGTTTGCGGCTTCCGCGCCAACCGATAAGTATCAAAAGGGCAGCTCGCCCATGCGCCGTCGCGGCGACCTCGGCGACCCGGACGGCTGCAATCTGAAGTGCCCGAAGGACGGCACCAACTGATCGCCGTTTCACTTTTGCGACCGCATTGCCGAATGCCGAACAGCGTGTGCGGTTGCAGCAAAATCTTCCTCTTACTTCGTGCCAAAACCGCTTTGCACTGACGCGACGCGGCAGGACGTGTGCGCGCAGTCACACATGCACTTTCAACGTCTTACGCATCGACTGAAAAACGCTATGTGATGGCGGGCGTTTGGTATGACCTCCGGAGTACCTTATGACGGCGTGCTCCCGTGTGCTGTTTTGCGTGGGCATGGCTCATTAGTCATAAAACACAAAAAACAGGAAGTGCGCTGGCCGCCGGATGATGCGAACCGGCGGGCGGCGACGGGGACCACGATACTTTGGGCAAAGCGTGTGGCCACTGAGCGCACTTCGGATCAGCCGAGGGACTGCAAAATGCGTATTCTCCAGGTCATACTGGCGCCCCGACTATCCGGGGCCGAAGTGCTTGCCAAAGGCGTCGCGATCGGGCATCAGCGATCGGGCCACGACGTCTGCATCGCATCGCTGATGCCGGAACACGACGACTTCAAACACATCAGCGCGGAACTCGGTTCGCACGGCGTGATCTGCCTTTTCCCGACGAAAAACCCTGGCAAGCTCGGACGCTTGCTGTTCTTGCATCGCGCGATCCGTCAGTTCAAGCCCGACATCATCTTCGCGCACGCCACCATTCCCGCGCTCTACGTTCGCGCCTTGCCGACGCGGGTGCCGATCGTCTGGGTCATGCACTCCGGCGCGAACGACTTCGCGAACCGGGCGCTTTTGCGCGCCGAGCGATTGCTGTCGAGCCGGGCGAAGGCGGTGATTGGCGTGTCGCAGAAGAATATCGACAACTACGTGCAGGAAATCGGGCTGCATCCTTCGATGATCGTCGTGCCCAACGGCGTCGATGTCTCCCGTTTCGCCGACGACGCGCAACCGTCCATTCCCGTGGCCGCCAAGCAGATCGTGCAGGTGGGCCGCTACATTCCCGAGAAGAATCAGTTGCAGACGGTCGAAGCGTTCGCGCGCGTCGCGCGCGCCGAGCCGGATGCGCGACTGCTGCTGTGCGGCGTCATCGAAAATCTCGACTATCACAAGGCGGTCGTCGATCTGGTCGCGAAGCTCGGACTTGGCGATCGCGTGAAGATCGAAGGGCCGCAGATGAACGTCGCGCAGATTCTGAAGGCGTCGAGCGTGTTCGCCATGCCTTCGAGCTTCGAGGCGCATAGCATCGGCTTTCTGGAGGCGCTGGCGTCGGGCATTCCGGTGGTCGCGAGCGCGATTGCATCGTTCGCCTTCGCGGGTGGTTTTCCCGGCGTGCAATTACTCGATACCGCCGACAGCGACGCCTACGGCCACGCCTTGCTCGATGCGCTCAATCAGCCGCGCGCGACGCGCCCGCTCAACGGCCTGACCTTGCAGAGCACGGCGGACAAGTATCTGGCGATCGCGCGGGACGTTCTGAACTTGCGCGTGGGCCTAAGTTGAGCGTCGGCTTGTTTGAACAAGTACGCGCCGCATCGGTTGCCCGGTCGGCGCGTTTGATTTGGTGACGGCGAACGCGCTTTCACTGCCCCCAGTAAGCCAGCGTCTTGAGCCACAGCGACTCGGAAAACAGCCCTGGCAATTCGCCCCAAATTTTCACCGGCCCGAGCTTGAACGCCGTATCGAATTCGTAGCCGTAGAGACTCGGCGCGCCGCCCGTGTAATAGAACTCGCCGAGCAACGCGTTCGCGCGCTTGAACAGCACCAGCGTGGCGTGATCGTCGTGTTCGGTGACGCGCGCGATTGCGGGCATTGAATCCGCGTAGGACGTATCGGCGAGCGTCGTCGTCTCGATGGCCGGGCCGAACGCCTTGCCGCCTTTCATCGTGAAGACGCGCGTGCTCGCGCTGTCCCCACGCGGTTCGAGCACGGCCAGATCGTCGATGCCGTCGCCATCGATATCGCCCGCCACGACCTTGGCGAACGGCGCGCGCAACTGCGCATAGACGTTCGTGCGATAGCTCGGCGCGAAGGCGCTTCCGTCACTCGCGAATTGCGAGAGCGCGAGCGCGCCGTCGATATTCTCGATCGCGAGAAGCCCCACGTGCTTCGATTGCGCCACGCGAGCCGGCATGAAACGCGCGCTCTGACTCAACTGGCTCGCCTTTAACCACAGCGCAGGCCCGTTCGCCGTCGCGCCGTCCGACGTCAGCACCCAGAGGTCGAGCCCCGCGTCCTTGCTTTTCTGCGCGATCATCACGTCGGCTCGGCCGTCGCCGTTGAAATCGCCTGCCACGTATTGCTGCGCGATTTCGGGCGTCCATGCCGCGCTCGTCTGAAACCACAGACGCGGCGCCTCGAAATGCGTGCCGGCGCTTTTGAGGAGCCAGAATGCGGTGCCGCCGTTGCGCGGCGTAATCGCCATCAGATCGGCGCGGCCGTCGCCATCGAAATCGCCCAACAGAAAGCGCGCGCTGTCGAAGCAAAGCGAATCGGCATTGCAGGTCGGCGCGGTGGCTTGCGGGTCGAACGGCACGGCGTTCAGAAACCACGGCGACGCCCGGTCGAAGCGCGACATCTCCGCCACCCAGACGTTGAAGCCGGGCCCGTCCTTGCGCCGCTGCACATACACGGTGCTGTCGCGGCCTTCGCCACGAACGTCGCCGAAGAGGGCGCCTTCCTGCCGCGTGTCCGTCCACACCGTTTGCGATGACGGCGACCATCGATACTGCGCCGTCAGCATCGAACAGCGGCTTGCCGTCAGTAAGTCGTTTTTCTCGCCGAGACAGTGATCGAGCGGCGTGTACACGAAGCCGAAGTCCCACGGCGTCCAGTGCTGTACCGCGCTTTCCGGCTTGCAGCTTTCCTCGACAAGCCCGTTTTCCCGTTCCGCGATACACCCGCGCGTCGCCGCGCTCACGAAGAGCGCATCGTTTTTAGCGCCCGGCGCGGCGGGCAACTGTTGCCAGAACCAGTTTTGCGTCGCGGCGCCTGTGCATGCGGCGAGCGTCGGTGCCTTATCCGCACCGGCCGATGTCAGGCAGCGGTTCGAGTATTCGTTGACGAGCTGGAACGGGCGCAACTGGAACTCCGGACCGGCGTCGTTCGCATGGGCCATGCTCCAGTAGCGGCGCGCGACCCAGTTGCCGTCCCACATGTACTCGCCGAAGACGTGACCGGCGTCGTTGCCATCGATCGCGAAATAGCTGCCGACGACATCGCGCTTTCGCAGCGTTTGCGCGGCGTCGAGATTCTTCGGCAAGCCGCCCGTCGGATAGGTGACGTGATAGCCGATCGGCACATCGCGCTTCAGGCTCTGCGCAACCACACGCGTGATGCGCGCCGCGAGAATGTGATCTGGATGCTCCATGAAGGCGACCGTATCCGGATTGAGCGTGTAGATTTCCGTAGCTTGCAATAGGATCGCGCGCAGCGTCGCGGAAAGGGCGGCGCGGTCGTAAGTGGTCGAACCGGTGCCGTCCGCTTGCAGCGGATAGGTATTGAGCGTCTGCCCGCGATCCCACAGCAAACCGAGCGGCACCTTGCCGCCGCGCACCCCGCCGCCAGGCAACCGCAATTCGAGCAGCTTCACGCGCGGCTGTTGCGTCAGCACGAGCTGATGCACGGGCTTCCCCGCGAGCATCACTGTGGATTCTTGCCATTTGTCCGGCACGCCTGCCATGCGCGCATAGGCGAGCTTCGTGCCGGTCTCGCGAAGCACGACGTAATCGAACTTCGCACCGTTTGCGCCGCCGATCAGGTGAACCGTCGTCACGCACCAGCCGGCGTCGAGCTTGTCGCTGATGCCGGGATTCACGAAGAGGAGATCGTCGTCCAGGTGGGCGACTACCGTGATGAGTGTGCCCGCGTGGCAATCGGCGACGGGCGGGGCCGCGCGGGCGCCAGCCGGCAGGAGCGCGCCGCATAGCGCCCACATCAAAGAAAGAATCAGATTGCCGATCCACCGTCTCGCTATGCTTCTGCGCATGCTTTCCCCGTAAGCGCTTATCGACGCGCCGATCGTCGACAGAATAAAGCAGAAGATTGCCGTGCGAACGAGAAATCGGTCAGTGGCCGAGCGAACATGAATGGGGCTGACGCGTCCAATCTTGCGGCACAGAAAGGCATCGCCTTGCGCCGGGCTTACGTGCATCAAGATAACTGCTGTAAAGCAGCGTTTTAGGACCGCTCTGATACGAACAGTACTGGCCGCCGACTATTCTCTCGTCCGTAGCCGAGGTTGTCTCTGCCAGAGCTACGTCTCTCAAGGATGTTTGCCCCGCCCCGCGCGGGGCTTTTTTTTGCCTACGGGTTTCGCGGATTCGCTTATTCGCGCGGGTTGGCGAGCCGTGGCAAGAAAAAACCCGCGGTGCTTTCGCATGCGCGGGTTTCAAATGGGGTGGTGGAGGCGGCGGGAATCGAACCCGCGTCCAGAAGCACTCTACGAACAGTTCTACATACTTAGTTCTATCTTTTGATTTAACCGTAGCAACGCGGACGAACACGCTTCGCTACAGCGATCCACTAAATTTTCGACTTTGGCGTCGTGACGCCGACAAAGCTTAACTGACGTATATGACCTCTCGTGGTATTGCTACCCTAACCCGTCAGTAAGTTAGTGAGAGGACGGCGGCCCTTAGGCTGCCAGTGCGAACGTTTCGTCGTTTGCAGTTACGTTTTTCCCATTGATTAACGAGGTGACGGGTCCTCGGTATGCCCTGACCGCTTCGCAACCCCTGTCGAAACCAGGTCGCCCCCAAGCAGAACGGGGATTATCCCATGAAAAGCCATGTGAGGCGAACCGCGGCCACTTTCAAGCGATGTCGCGCAGCAATTGCTGCAGTTCTTCTGGCGTGTCCACTACGTGAGTCGCGTGCCAGCGGTGCGGCGGAATGTCGTCGCCGCAATAGCCATAGGCCGCCGCCACAGTGATCATGCCGGCTGCAAAGCCTGCCTGAACGTCGCGCAAGTCGTCGCCGACATAGACGATTCGCTCCGGCGCCACATCCAGTAATTCGGCCGCGTGCAGCAGCGGCGCGGGATGCGGCTTCGAATGCGCCGTCGTATCGCCACAGACGAGACAACCGGCCCGCTTATCCAGTCCGAGCAGGGCGACGAGCGGTTCGGCGAAGCGCGTCACCTTATTCGTCACGATGCCCCAGCGCACGCCGCGTGCATCGAGCTGATCGAGCAACTCGGTGATACCGGGAAACAGCGTCGTTTCGATACACAAATCCGCTTCGTAGTTGGCGAGAAACTCATCGCGCATCGCCGCGAAATCGGGATGCTCGGGGCTGATCTCGAACGCGCCGCCCAACAACCCGCGCGCACCCGCCGATGCGTAAGGCCGCAGAGTTTCGAGGGGGCGCATTTCGAGTCCGCGATCGTGCCGCATCTTGTTGACGGCCGCGACGAGATCGGGCGCAGTATCGGCGATGGTGCCGTCGAGATCGAACAGTACGGCCTGGCAAAGCCCGAGCGAATCGCCGTCGGCGGCGCGCTGGGGCAGCGGGGTGGGATCGTCGGGCAGGGGCGTCGTCTGGACAACACCGTTCTGGTCTTCTTGGGTCATGGCGTCAGGCTTCCCGGCGGCAGGCCATCATGTAGTTGATGCTCGTGTCAGTAGACAGCCCGAAGTGGCGCGAGAACGGACGGTAGGTGATGCCCTTGATGTCGACCGGCAAGAGCGACGCCGTGCGCGCGAAGGTGGCGAGTTCGGACGGCTTGATGAAGCGCGCATAGTCATGCGTGCCGCGCGGCAACATGCGCGCGATGTACTCCGCGCCGATCACGGCGAACATATACGCCTTTGCGTTGCGATTCAGCGTAGAGAAGAAGACCCAGCCGCCTGGTTTGACCAGCGCGGCGCACGCGGCAACGGTGCCCGCCGGATTCGGCACGTGCTCGAGCATTTCCATGCAGGTCACGACGTCGTAGGAAGCGGGTTCGCGCGCGGCCAGCGCTTCGGCTGCGATCTCCTCGTACGCCACCTCCACGCCGCTTTCCAGACTATGCAGATCCGCGACGCCAAGCGCACTCGACGACAAGTCGATGCCCTTGACTTTCGCGCCACGCGCCGCCATCGATTCCGACAGAATGCCGCCGCCGCAGCCGATGTCGAGCACTTGCTTGCTCATCAGATGCGCGTGCGCATCGATCCAGTCGAGCCGCACCGGGTTCAATTCGTGAAGCGGTTTGAACTCGGCGTTCGGGTCCCACCAGCGATGCGCAAGCTCGCTAAATTTCTGCAGTTCGTGGGGATCGACGTTGGTCATATTCTCAATTGCCCTTCTAAGTCGTGAATCGTTAAGGATCGAGTATATAGGCGCGGGAAAAGGGCGGCAAAAAGCTGAAGTGACGCGTCGCCGACAACTTCGCTCGTTCCGTGCCATAGCCGTCGAAGCCGCCTGCGCCGGGGCCACGGTTATTGCGTTTATTCGATGCGCGCATCTCGCCGAGATTCACGAAAGCCGCAGGCATAAAAAAACCCCCGCCGAAGCGGGGGTTCGATCCTGCGGCAATCAGCGCAATTACTGCGGCTGACGCGTCGTGCCGACAACTTCGACTTCCACGCGACGATCCGGTGCGAGGCAGGCGATGAGTTGCTTGCGGTTCTTCTGGTTGCAGCCCGTGGTGACCGGGTTGCGCTTGCCCTTGCCTTCCGTATAGATACGGTTGGCTTCGATGCCCTTGCTGACCAGGTAAGCCTTGACAGCTTGCGCACGGCGCAGCGACAGACGGTCGTTGTACTTGTCCGAACCAATGCGGTCGGTGTAGCCGGTAGCGACCACGACTTCCAGGTTCAGCGCGCCGATCTTCGATGCGAGATCGTCAAGCGCGGTCTTGCCAGCCGGCTTCAGAACTGCCTTGTCGAAGTCGAACAGAGCGTCAGCTTGATAGGTGACCTTCTGGCTTTGGATAACCGGGGGCGGCGGAGCGACCGGTGCGGGCGGCGTCGGCGCGACTGCGACCAGAGCGCCATCGCACTTTGCGTTGGCCGTGGCCGGGGTCCAGAATGCGTCGCGCCAGCAGAGTTCGTTCGTGCCGTTCATCCACACATACTCGCCCGTGCCGTTCACCCAGTTGTCGTTCACGGCTTGTCGCGAGGCCGGCACCGATTGCGCCGAGGCCGATGCAGCCATAACTGCGGTAGCTGCAATGAACGCGAGCTTTGAAAGTTTATTCATATTTCTCCTCTCGAAATTGAGATTACCGCAGGTTTACTGCGAGCCTGTAGACAAAGACAAGTCATACATTGCTCGGAGTATAACATTCCCTACGGAACAAAACGCGGCTGTGTAGACTTCGAGCAGTGTCTAACTTTGTGCGTTGGCATTTTGCCATATCGTTCCCTTGCAACGATAAAAATATCCCCGCACCCTCTGCGCCCGCAACCTTATGTGGTGCATGCGCAACAAGAAAGGGACAGGAGCCGGTCTTGGCCGCGGAAGGCGCGAAACGTGCGCACTTTATGTGCCCGCGAGCCAATATCTGCGTATCTTTATCGTCGGGTTTGTACTGCTTTAGCAAAACGACGAGGCGGCATCATAGCCCGCCTAAGTGACGAAATCAGTGAAACGTTCCCTGGTTTTTGTAAGTAATTGGAACAAGTGCATCTATCCCTCATTCCTCAAGATCGGGAACGGCGGTTGAGCGTCCCATACACTATGTATACGCCGAGCCTCCGGACGCGGATGTCGCGCATGTTAGAATCTTTGGATGCGCTGCGTTCGCAGCGCCGCAGCGTATGGCTTACGCGCCTGGCCGGCGCGGGTCGCGCGGCCGGCGGGCGAGGGCGAAACTCGAGGTAATGTTTTCGAATCGTCGGATCGCGCTGCTGTGTCGCTGCTGCACAGTTCAAGACACGGATAATGGATCAATTCGCCAAAGAGACTCTGCCAATCTCCCTAGAGGAGGAAATGCGCCGCTCATATCTCGATTACGCGATGAGCGTGATCGTCGGGCGAGCGCTTCCCGATGTCCGCGATGGACTGAAGCCCGTACACCGTCGCGCGCTTTATTCCATGCACGAGCTGAACAACGACTGGAATCGCGCGTATAAAAAGTCGGCGCGTATCGTCGGCGACGTGATCGGTAAGTACCATCCGCACGGCGACGCATCGGTGTACGAGACGATCGTTCGCATGGCTCAGCCGTTTTCGCTGCGCTACATGCTGGTGGACGGCCAGGGCAACTTCGGTTCGGTCGACGGCGACAACGCCGCCGCCATGCGTTACACCGAAATCCGCATGGCGAAGATCGGTCACGAACTGCTGGCCGACATCGACAAGGAAACCGTCGACTTCGGCCCGAACTACGACGGCAGCGAAAGCGAACCGCTCGTACTTCCGGCGCGCATCCCGAATCTGCTGATCAACGGCTCAGCCGGTATCGCGGTCGGCATGGCAACGAACATTCCGCCGCACAATTTGCGCGAAATCGTCGACGCCTGTCTGCATCTGCTCAACACGCCTGAGGCGACGGTCGACGAACTCATCGAGATCGTGCCGGCGCCGGACTTCCCGACGGCCGGCATCATCTACGGCGTCGCGGGCGTGCGCGACGGTTATCGCACGGGGCGCGGTCGCGTCGTCATGCGTGCGACCACGCACTTCGAAGAGATCGACCGCGGCCAGCGCATGGCCATCATCGTCGACGAGATTCCGTATCAGGTGAACAAGCGCACGCTGCTCGAGCGCATCGCCGAACTCGTCAACGAGAAAAAGATCGAGGGCATCTCCGACATTCGCGACGAGTCCGACAAGAGCGGCATGCGTGTCGTGATCGAACTCAAGCGCGGAGAAGTGCCGGAAGTCATTCTGAATAATCTGTATAAGCAGACGCAGCTTCAGGACACTTTCGGCATGAATCTGGTCGCGCTCGTCGACGGCCAGCCCAAGCTGCTGAACCTGAAGGAAATGCTGGAATGCTTCCTGTCGCATCGGCGGGAAGTGCTCACGCGGCGCACGGTCTACGAACTGCGCAAGGCGCGCGATCGCGGACACGTGCTCGAAGGCCTCGCGGTGGCGCTCGCGAATATCGACGAATTCATCGCGATCATCAAGGCCGCGCCGACTCCGCCTGTGGCGAAGCAAGAGTTGATGAACCGTCCGTGGGATTCTTCGCTCGTGCGCGAAATGCTCACGCGCACCGAGACCGAGGCGACGGGCGGGCGTATTGCGTATCGTCCGGAAGGACTGAATCCGGCCTACGGGCTGCAGGAAGATGGGCTGTACAAGCTGTCGGACGTTCAGGCGCAGGAAATTCTGCAGATGCGCCTGCAACGCCTGACGGGTCTCGAACAAGACAAGATCGTCGCCGAGTATCGCGACGTGATGGCGCAGATCGCCGACTTGCTCGACATCCTCGCGCGGCCGGAGCGTATCCGTCAGATCATCGTCGAAGAACTGGGCCAGGTACGCGCCGAGTTCGGTGACGAGCGTCGTTCGCGTATCGAGTTGAATGCAACCGAGCTGAACACCGAAGACCTGATCACGCCGCAGGAAATGGTCGTGACCATGTCGCATACCGGCTACGTGAAGTCGCAGCCGCTTTCCGAGTATCGCGCGCAAAAGCGTGGCGGGCGTGGCAAGCAGGCCACGCAAATGAAGGAAGACGACTGGATCGACACGCTTTTCATCGCGAACACGCACGATCACATGCTGTGCTTCTCGAACCGCGGTCGCGTGTACTGGATCAAGGTCTACGAAGTGCCGCAAGGCTCGCGCAATTCGCGCGGCCGGCCAATCGTCAACATGTTCCCGCTGCAGGAAGGCGAGAAGATCAACGTCGTGCTGCCTATCAAGGACTTCTCGGCCGACAAGTTCGTCTTCATGGCCACTTCGCTCGGCACCGTCAAGAAGACGCCGCTCGAAGCGTTCAGCCGTCCGCTCAAGAAGGGCATCATCGCGGTCGGTCTGGATGACGGCGACTTTCTCATCGGCGCGGCCATTACCGACGGCGCGCATGACGTCATGCTGTTCTCCGATTCAGGCAAGGCGGTACGTTTCGACGAGAACGACGTGCGCGCCATGGGCCGCGAAGCGCGCGGCGTGCGTGGCATGCAACTGGAAGACGGTCAGCAGGTCATCGCCATGCTCGTGGCCGGCGACGAAATCCAGTCGGTGCTCACCGCGACGGAAAACGGCTACGGCAAGCGCACGCCGATCAACGAATACACACGCCATGGCCGCGGCACGAAGGGCATGATCGCGATCCAGACTTCCGAGCGCAACGGCCGCGTGGTCGCCGCGACGCTCGTCGAGCCGGAAAGCGAGATCATGCTCATTACGACATCGGGCGTGCTCATCCGCACGCGCGTGTCCGAAATCCGCGAAATGGGGCGTGCAACTCAAGGTGTTACACTCATCAGCCTTGACGAGGGCACCAAGTTGTCGGGACTGCAGCATATCGCGGAGGCGGAAGCCGAAGTGGAAGCAGAAGCTGAAGCACTCGACGAAGGCGACACCGGCACGAACGGCTCCGCCGCCGCGCCGGGCGACTCAGAAAATGATGAAAACGGCGAAGACGCCTGATATTTTTTGTGACGCAAGCTTCTCGTATTCGCTTTTGAAAGCCTGAATTGGTTAAGCTGCGCGACTCGGGCCTGTTGTCGGCGCTGTGCTTCGTTATGTCCGAAGCCAGCGTCGAAAATCTGAAGGCTCGTCGCCGGTGCAGAACTGGATATTTTTTACAGGGAGTAATGATGCAAGGACGTTTCAAGCAGTGGATGTTGCTGGCCGCTTTCGTGCCGACTTTCGCGATGGCTCAGTCGCTTCAGAACCAGGCGCCGAACCAGGCGGCAGCTCCGGCACCGGCCGCAGCAGCCCCGGTTGATCCGGCCAAGCAAGCCGCGATCAAGGACCTGCTCGACGCGATCGACGCGCAGAAGCTGGTCGGCGCGATCGGCAACAGCGCGCAAATGCAGTCGAAGCAACTCGTCCCGGCAATCCTGTCGGACGCGCTGTCGGAAAACAAGTCGCTGAACGACAAGCAGAAGCAAGCTGCCGTTCCGACGCTGCAAAAGAACGCAGTGCCGAAGCTGGTTGACTCGGCAGGGCAGGTGTTCGCAACTGACAGCTTCCGTCAAGACGCGATGAAAGCTCAGTACGACGCATACGCGAAGTACTACACGACCGATGAAATCAAGGACCTGACCTCGTTCTACAAGAGCACGACGGGCCGCAAGTTCATTCAGGTTCAAGACCAAGTTGGTCGCGACGTGGTCAATGGTTTGATGCAGAAGTACATGCCGCAAGCCATCAAGGCAACGCGCACGCAAGCCGACCAGGAAGTGGCAAGCGTCAAGCCGGGCAAGTAAGCACGGTGGCATAGTCTGGAAGGCTCGCGCATTGGCGGGTTTTCAGGACAGTGCGATAATGGCTGTTTGCGCGCAAGCGCAAGCAGCCATTTCTTTTTTAGGCGCGGACAACGAGCTTTTCGGCTCATCGTTTCAGGCTCCGCGTCTGTCGAACGAGACAAATCGGGATCTCCAGATGCGCGTGTTCAATTTCTCCGCCGGCCCGGCCGCCTTGCCAGAAGAAGTGTTGAAGCAAGCCGCCGATGAAATGCTCGATTGGCAAGGCAGCGGCATGAGCGTGATGGAGATGAGTCACCGCGGCGCGGAGTTCACGTCGATCCATGAAGCGGCGCTGACCGATCTGCGGGAATTGCTCAAGGTGCCGGCGTCGCATCGCATATTGTTTCTGCAGGGCGGTGGCATTGGCGAAAACGCCATCGTGCCGATGAACATGCTCGGTACGAAGAAGACCGCCGATTTCGTCGTCACCGGTTCATGGTCGACCAAGTCGCTCAAGGAAGCGCAGAAGTACTGCACGCCGCATCTCGCGGCGACTGGCAAGACCGAGCAGGGCTTCACGCGCGTGCCTGTGTTGAGCGAGTGGCAGCTTTCGGACGATCCCGCCTACGTGCATCTGTGCACGAACGAAACCATCGACGGCGTCGAGGCCTTCGAAATTCCCGATCTCGGCGACATTCCGCTCGTGGCGGACGCGTCGTCGCACATTCTTTCGCGTCCCATGGACGTCGCCAAGTACGGCGTGCTCTTCGGCGGCGCGCAGAAGAACATCGGCATGGCGGGCGTGACGGTCGTGATCGTGCGCGAGGATCTGCTCGACCGCGCGCTGTCGATCTGCCCGTCCGCGTTCGAGTGGAAGATCGTCGCGGAGAACAATTCGATGTACAACACGCCGCCCACTTACGCGATCTACGTCGCTGGCCTCGTCTTCAAGTGGCTGAAGAAACAGGGCGGCCTGGAAGCCATGGAAGCGCGCAATCTCGAAAAGGCGACGTTGCTTTACGACACCATCGATTCCAGCGATTTCTACGTCAACAAGGTCGACCGGAACGCGCGCTCGCGCATGAACGTGCCGTTCTTCCTCGCCGACGAATCGCGCAATACCGATTTCCTGACCGGCGCCAAGGCGCGCGGTCTGTTGCAACTGAAGGGCCACAAGTCCGTCGGCGGCATGCGGGCATCGATCTACAACGCGGTGCCGGTCGAGGGCGTGAAAGCGCTCGTCGAGTACATGAAGGAATTCGAGCGGACCAGCGCGTAAGCCTCATCGCTCCTTTAACTGCATCTGCCCCAAGCACCGCATGGACGACGATCTCAATTTAAGACTCAAACCGCTGCGTGAACGCATCGACGCGCTCGACGCGCAACTCATCGCGCTTTTGAATCAGCGCGCTTCCGTCGCGCTCGAAGTCGGCGAAGTGAAGAAGCATTTCAACGCGCCCGTGTTTCGGCCGGAGCGCGAACTGCAAGTCATCGCGCGTCTGCAGGAAATGAGCGACGGCCCGCTCGCCGACGCGCACATCGCCGCGATCTGGCGCGAGATCATGGCCGCGAGCCGCGCGCTCGAACAGACTATCCGTTCAGCGTTCCTGGGCCCGGTCGGCACGTATAGCGAACAGGCGATGTTCGAATACTTCGGTCATTCGATCGAGGGCCTCGCGTGTCCGTCCATCGACGAAGTGTTTCGCTCGGTCGAAGCGGGCGCCGCGCAATATGGCGTCGTGCCGGTCGAGAATTCGGCGGAAGGCGCGGTGTCGCGCACGCTGGACTTGCTGCTGGAAACGTCGCTCTTAATTGGCGGCGAACTCGCGCTGCCGATTCACCACAATCTCTTGACCGCGTCCGGCACGCTCGAAGGCGTGAAGCGCGTCTATGCGCATCCGCAAGCGCTCGCGCAGTGCCAGCACTGGCTGACCGCGAACGCGCCGCAGCTCGAACGGCAGGCGGTTTCGAGCAACGCGGAAGCGGCGCGTATCGCGGTGGGCGACCCGGCCGTCGCGGCCATCGCTGGCGACCGCGCGGCCACGCATTACGGCTTGGGCGTCGTTTATTCGCAGATTCAGGACGACCCGCACAATCGCACGCGCTTCGTGATCATCGGTCGCGAACCGACGGGGCCGAGCGGTCACGATCAAACGTCGCTCATCGTGACGGTGACCAATGAATCGGGCGCAATGTTCAAGCTCCTGGAGCCGCTCGCAAAGCACGGCGTTTCCATGACGCGCTTCGAATCGCGGCCCGCGCGCGCCGGCACGTGGGAGTATTACTTCTATATCGATATCGAAGGGCATCGCGACGATGCGTTCGTCGCCGCCGCGCTCGATGAACTCGGACGCAAGGCCGCGTTTCTGAAGATTCTCGGGTCCTATCCGCGCGCGCGTTGACCCGAGTTTTCGCCGGCCGCCGCTCGATTGGGCAGCGGCCGATTTTTCCAGCGTCGAACGGCGCGCACTTATCGATGTTCCGTGGACGCATTCTCTTTCAATAAACTGGTTATTTTCGGCGTCGGCCTGATCGGCGGATCGCTTGCGCGCGCGTTGCGCGAGCGCGCGGGAATCGAAGGCCGCGTGGTCGGCGTCGGACGCTCGCTGCGCTCGGTCGAACGCGCGCTCGAACTCGGCGTGATCGACGAAGCCGTCGCGCTCGACGACGACGCGGCGCTCGCACGCGCGTTGCACGGCGCGGATCTCGTCTTGATCGCGGCGCCCGTCGCGCAGACCGAACCGCTGCTCGCGCGCATCGCGCCCTTGCTCGAAGCGCGGACCATCGTCACGGACGCAGGCAGCACCAAGAGCGACGTCGTCGCGGCGGCGCGCGCGGCGCTCGGCGTAAAGCTTGCGCAGTTCGTGCCCGGGCATCCGATCGCCGGGCGCGAATCGAGCGGCGTCGATGCCGCCTTGCCCGACCTTTACGTGGATCGCAACGTCGTGCTTTGTCCGCTCGCCGAAAACGCGCCGGCCGATGTCGACCGCATCGCCGCGATGTGGCGCGCGACCGGCGCGGCGGTGCATCGCATGAGCGAGACGCAGCATGATCGCGTGTTCGCGTCGGTGAGCCATCTGCCGCACGTGCTCTCGTTCGCGCTCGTCGAGCAGATTTTGCAAGCGCCCGACGCCGAGCTGAAGTTCTCTTTCGCCGCGGGCGGATTTCGCGATTTCACGCGCATCGCGGCATCGAGTCCGGAAATGTGGCGCGACATCTGCGTGGCGAATCGCGCCGCGCTGCTCGCCGAACTCGACGATTACGCCGCCGTGCTCGCACGGTTTCGCGCGGCCATCGATGCGTCGGACGGCGCGGCGCTCGAAGCGGCGTTCGCGCGTTCGCGTGTCGCCAGAAAAGAATGGCAGGAACGCGGCAGCATCAAGACGTCCGGCGATCCCGCCGCGAAATAAGGAAAGACCATGGAACATCTCGATCTCGGACCCTTCTCCCGCGCGTCCGGCACGGTGCGGCTGCCCGGCTCGAAGAGCATCTCGAACCGCGTGCTTTTGCTCGCCGCGCTCGCGAGCGGCGAAACGCAGATCACGAATCTGCTCGATTCCGACGACACACGCGTGATGCTCGCCGCGCTGCAAACGCTCGGCGTTACGCTTCTAAACGACGGCGCACGCGTCATCGTGAACGGCACGGGCGGCGCGTTTCCGTCGAAGAAGGCGGAGCTGTTTCTCGGCAACGCGGGCACGGCGGTGCGGCCGCTCACGGCGGCGCTCGCGGTCAACGGCGGCGAATATCGCGTGCATGGCGTGCCGCGCATGCACGAACGGCCAATCGGCGATCTGGTCGATGGCTTGCGTCAGATCGGCGCGAAAATCGACTACGAGCTCAACGAGGGCTTCCCGCCGCTCAAGATTCATGCGGCGAAAATCGCCATCGACCAACCCATCCGCGTACGCGGCGATGTATCGAGTCAGTTTCTGACCGCGCTTTTGATGAGCCTTCCGGTGATCGAGGGGCGTGACGCGCCGGTGACCATCGAAGTCGAAGGCGAGCTGATTTCGAAGCCGTACATCGACATCACCATCCGGCTGATGGAGCGTTTCGGCGTGCAGGTCGAGCGCGACGGCTGGGCGCGCTTTACCGTGCCGGCCGGCGCGGGCTACCGGTCGCCAGGCGCGATCATGGTCGAAGGCGATGCATCGTCCGCGTCGTATTTCCTGGCGGCGGGCGCGATCGGCGGCGGTCCGGTGCGCGTGGAAGGCGTGGGCCGGGCGAGCATCCAGGGCGATGTCGGGTTCGCCGACGCGCTCAATCGCATGGGCGCGAACGTGATGATGGGCGAAGACTGGATCGAAGTGCGCGGCGTCGAGTCCGACGACGGCAAACTCGCGCCCATCGACATGGACTTCAACCTGATTCCCGACGCGGCGATGACCATTGCCGTCGCCGCGCTCTTTGCCAACGGCACGACCACGCTGCGCAATATCGCTAGCTGGCGCGTGAAGGAAACGGACCGCATCGCCGCGATGGCAACCGAGTTGCGCAAGGTCGGCGCGACGGTGGAAGAGGGCGCGGATTATCTCGTCGTCACGCCACCCGCCGAACTCACGCCGAACGCCGCGATCGATACTTACGACGATCACCGCATGGCCATGTGTTTTTCGCTCGTGAGTCTGAGCGGCGTGCCGGTGCGCATCAACGATCCGAAGTGCGTGAACAAGACGTTCCCCGATTATTTCGATCGCTTCGCGACGCTCGCCCACGCCTGAAAGAGACGCCCAAGACTCAAACGCCAACGAACGCCGCAATATGAAACGCGACCATTTCGACTTCAACGAAAGCAGTAATAACGGGCCAGAAAGGCCGAGAGCAATGAAACCGACCCGTCCATTCGACCCCACACCAGTAATCACCATCGACGGGCCGACCGCTTCGGGCAAGGGCACGGTTGCGGCGCTCGTCGCGGCCACGCTCGGCTTCCACCTGCTCGACAGCGGCGCGCTTTATCGGCTAACGGCCTTGGCAAGCCTGAGCTACGACATCGACACGGACGACGCAGCCGCGCTCGCAAAGCTCATCGGCGCGCTTCACATCACCTTCCGCGAGGGCTGCGCGCAGCTCGACGGCGTGGATGTATCGAGCGAGATTCGCGCCGAGGAAGTCGGCAACCGCGCGTCGGCGATCGCCGTGCATCCGCAAGTGCGGCAGGCGCTCGTCGCGCGGCAGCGGGCGTTCCGCAAGCGTCCGGGCTTGGTCGCCGATGGCCGCGACATGGGCACCGTCATCTTTCCCGATGCCACGTTGAAAGTGTTTCTGACCGCAAGCGTCGAAGCACGCGCGGCACGCCGGCATAAGCAATTGATGCAAAAAGGTTTTTCTGCTAATATGGATGACTTGCTGCGAGATTTGCGTGAGCGCGACGCCCGGGACTCCAACCGGGCCACCGCACCGCTCAAAGCCGCGGCGGACGCGAAGACGCTGGACACCTCCGGTTTGTCGGTCGATCAGACGGTGGAACAAATCATCGGTTGGTACAGCGCGGTTCGTGTATAGCGGTTCGTTTTTAGCGAGTTGTGAAGAACAGTAGTCAGCTGTAGACGCAAGGTGCTCTTCCATGTGGCGGAGCGTGTTTCAACCCCTTAACCCCGCATCGCCTCGCGCACTTATCCGGCCGTATTCCGGCTCTTCGGAAACTTCAAAGGCCATCGCGCAAAAGCCGTGCAAATATCGATTTTTATGTCCGACCTGCAAACCTCTACCCCGAATACCGAATCTTTCGCGGCTCTGTTCGAAGAGTCGCTGACCAAGCAGGACATGCGCGCCGGCGAAGTGATCTCCGCCGAAGTCGTGCGCGTCGACCACAACTTCGTGGTCGTGAACGCTGGTCTCAAGTCCGAAGCCTACATTCCGCTCGAAGAATTCCTGAACGACGCGGGCGAGGTTGAAGTGCAGGCGGGCGACTTCGTTTCCGTCGCAATCGACGCGCTGGAAAACGGCTATGGCGACACCATCCTGTCGCGCGACAAGGCGAAGCGTCTGGCTTCGTGGCTGTCGCTGGAAAAGGCCCTCGACAACAACGAACTCGTGACCGGCACAATCACGGGCAAGGTCAAGGGCGGCATGACCGTGATGGTCAACGGCATCCGCGCATTCCTGCCGGGTTCGCTGGTCGACACGCGTCCGGTCAAGGACACGACGCCGTACGAAGGCAAGACGCTCGAATTCCGCGTCATCAAGCTCGACCGCAAGCGTAACAACGTCGTGCTGTCGCGCCGCGCTGTCATCGAAGCGACGCAAGGCGAAGAGCGCGCAAAGCTGCTCGAAACGCTGAAGGAAGGCGCGATCGTGGAAGGCGTGGTCAAGAACATCACCGACTACGGCGCGTTCGTTGACCTCGGCGGTATCGACGGCCTGCTGCACATCACCGACATCGCATGGCGTCGTGTGCGTCACCCGAGCGAAGTTCTGTCGGTTGGCCAGGAAGTCACCGCCAAGATCCTCAAGTTCGACCAAGAGAAGAACCGCGTTTCGCTCGGCATCAAGCAACTGGGCGACGATCCGTGGGAAGGCATCTCGCGCCGTTACCCGTCGGGCACGCGCCTGTTCGGCAAGGTCACCAACATCACCGACTACGGCGCATTCGTCGAAGTGGAATCGGGCATCGAAGGCCTGGTTCACGTGTCGGAAATGGACTGGACGAACAAGAACGTTGCACCGTCGAAGGTCGTGCAGCTGGGCGACGAAGTCGAAGTCATGGTTCTGGAAATCGACGAAGACCGCCGCCGTATCTCGCTCGGCATGAAGCAATGCAAGCCGAATCCGTGGGATGACTTCAGCCGCAACTTCAAGAAGGGCGACAAGATCAGCGGCGCCATCAAGTCGATCACCGACTTCGGCGTGTTCATCGGTCTGCCGGGCGGCATCGACGGCCTGGTTCACCTCTCCGACTTGTCGTGGAGCGAAACCGGCGAAGAAGCCGTGCGCAAGTACAAGAAGGGCGACGAAGTCGAAGCCGTGGTTCTGGGCATCGACGTGGACAAGGAACGCATTTCGCTCGGCATCAAGCAGCTCGAAGGCGATCCGTTCAACAACTTTGTCGCGATCAACGACAAGGGCGCTATCGTCGACGGTACGGTGAAGTCGGTGGACGCGAAGGGTGCGGTTATCACCCTGACGGCGGACGTCGAAGGTTACCTGCGTGCTTCGGAAATCGCGCAAGATCGCGTGGAAGATGCTCGCAACGTGCTGAAGGAAGGCGACAAGGTCAACGCGATGATCATCAACATCGATCGCAAGTCGCGTGGCATCAACCTGTCGATCAAGGCGAAGGATTCGGCCGAACAGCAGGAAGCCATTCGTGGTCTGCAGACTTCGGACTCGAACGCCGCCGCCACCGGCACGACCAACCTCGGCGCGCTGCTCAAGGCCAAGCTTGACGGCCAGAACAGCTAAGCCTTAACGGTACTGCTGCAGTATGACCAAATCGGAATTGGTCGCCCAGTTGGCGTCGCGATTTCCGCAACTTGTCCTCAAGGATGCGGATTTCGCGGTGAAGACGATGCTCGATGCGATGTCGGAGGCTTTGGCCAACGGTCATCGTATCGAAATTCGCGGCTTCGGCAGCTTCGGGCTCAATCGCCGTCCGTCGCGCGTCGGGCGCAATCCAAAGTCGGGTGAGAAAGTGCTGGTACCGGAGAAATTCGTGCCGCACTTCAAGCCGGGCAAGGAGTTGCGTGAACGCGTGGATGGTCGTGCGGGTGAGCCGCTGAAGGAGTCGAATGACGACGATGCGGACGATCTCTGATCGGCGCCCATCGTCCCCGTGATCAACTTGATCTCAGGTTCGCGGCGTCCGGCCACGAGGCAATCGACCAGAAAAGCACCCTGCGGGGTGCTTTTTTTATTGCCGGCCGAACTTGCGCGGCCTTAAAGCGGCACGTTACGGGTGCGGCATTTGCTCGACCATCGCCTGCTGATCAATTTCAACGATTGGTGATACCCCTTTCGCGCCCGATGCGTTCCAATTGAGGGTCGGCGCGCCGCAGGTGCTGGCGCGCGAAGGCATCCATTACAATACCGGTCACTTTGACCTGGTTATCATCCGCGCGGGCTTGGCATCATGCCAACCGCTGACACGCGCGACCGCTCCTGGAAAACCGTACATGAAATTCATCGTCTGGCTGATCCGTGTCCTGGTATTCGTGCTTCTGCTCGTGCTGGCGCTTGCGAATCGCGACCCCGTCACGCTGAACGCGCCCGGAGGATTTCAATGGCAAGCGCCGTTGATCCTGATCGGCCTTGCATTCTTCCTCGTGGGCTTGCTGGCGGGACTGGTTTCGGCTGTGCCGAAGATGCTGCGTTTGCGCATGGAAAACGGGCGCCTCAAGCGCGAGTTGCGTGTCGCACGCGAGACGCCGGTGGTGAAGGAAGAGCCGCCCATGCCGCCACTCATCTAAAGAAATCATTCGCAACTGTCCCGGCGAGCGCCGTGAGGGTTGTTAAAAAGCAGACACCTAACCGACTCTTCGACAAAAGCGCATGGATCTAGACTTCTGGTGGCTGCTCGTCATTCCCGTTGCCTTCGCTCTCGGCTGGATGGCGTCCCGCTATGACCTGAAAACGCTGCTATCCGAAAATGCGAACCTGCCGCGCTCGTATTTTCGCGGCCTGAATTTCCTGCTCAACGAGCAACACGACAAGGCGATCGACGCGTTCATCGAGGTGGCCAAGCTCGATCCCGAAACCATCGAACTGCACTTTGCGCTCGGCAACCTTTTTCGGCGGCGCGGCGAAACCGATCGCGCGATCCGCGTGCATCAGAACCTCTTGAGCCGTGCCGATCTTCCCGTGGCCGAGCGCGATCACGCGCTCTATGAACTCGGTCAGGACTTTCTGAAGGCTGGGCTGCTCGATCGCGCCGAGGAAACTTTCCGCTCGCTCGAAGCCGGCGAATACTCGCTCGGCGCGCAACGTGCGCTTCTGACCATCTACGAAATCGAAAAAGATTGGCCGAAGTCGATCGCGACCGCCGAGCGCATCGAAAAGATGGGCGCGCCGTCGCTGCATATGGAGATCGCGCATTTCCATTGCGAGCTTGCGCAGGAGGCTTTGCAGCGCAAGAATCCGGAAGGCGCGCGCGACGAGTTGAAGCTCGCGCTGGCGTCGAATCCGGATAACGTGCGCGCGACCATTCTCTCGGGCGATGTCGAAGCCGCCGCCGGCAATGTCGAAACGGCCATCGAAAGCTGGAAGCGCGTGGAGGCGCAGAACGAAGCGTATCTGCCGCTCGTCGCCGAAAAGCTGATGAAGGCGTACAGCACGCTTGGCCGCAAGGAAGAGGGCGTCGATTTGTTGATCGATTACGCGAGCCGTTATCCATCGAACGATTTGCTCGATGTCGCGTACAAGCATGTTCAGGAGTTGCGCGGACTCGACGCGGCGCACGCGCTTGCGAGGAAGCAAATGGAAAGCGCGCCGAACCTCGCGGGCATGACGCGTCTGCTCGAAGCGCAGGAAGCGACCGCCGAGGAGCCGCGCCGCGGCGAGCTCGAACTCATGCGCACGCTCGTCAAACAGCGCACGAAGAATCTGCCGCGCTACACATGTCAGACCTGCGGCTTCCGCGCGCGTCTATTTTATTGGCAATGCCCCGGCTGCAGCGGCTGGGAAACCTACGCGCCGCGCCGCGTGGAGCCGATCACCAGTTCCGCCTGAGGGCGGACGCGCTCGAGAGCGCGAGGCGTCGTCTCCGCCACCGGCATTTCAGGAATCAGTTAAAAGCGTATGAAAATCACCATCGTCGGCACGGGTTACGTCGGTCTGGTTACCGGCGCGTGTCTCGCCGAAATCGGCAATGACGTGTTTTGCGTGGATGTCGATCCGCGCAAGATCGATATTCTCAACAACGGCGGCGTGCCGATCCACGAGCCGGGCTTGCAGGAAATGCTCCGGCGCACGCGCGCGGCGGGTCGTATTCAGTTTTCCACCGACGTGCAGGCAAGTGTCGAGCATGGCGAGATTCAGTTCATCGCGGTCGGCACGCCGCCCGACGAGGATGGTTCCGCCGACTTGCAGTACGTGCTCGCGGCGGCGCGCAATATCGGCCGCTATTCGAACGGCTTCAAGGTGATCGTCGATAAATCCACGGTGCCAGTCGGCACGGCGCTGCAGGTCAGCAACGTGGTCGAAGCCGAACTAAAGGCGCGCGGACTGGAAGGTTCGGACGAACACGGCTTCTCGGTCGTGTCGAATCCGGAGTTCCTCAAGGAAGGCGCCGCCGTGGACGACTTCATGCGGCCGGATCGCATCGTGATCGGTATCGACGACGACGAGAACGGCAAGCTCGCGCGCGAGAAGATGAAGCGGCTCTACGCGCCGTTCAACCGAAATCACGAGCGCACGCTTTACATGGACGTGCATTCCGCCGAGTTCACCAAGTACGCGGCCAACGCCATGCTGGCCACGCGCATCTCTTTCATGAACGACCTGTCGAATCTCGCGGACATGGTCGGCGCGGATATCGAAGCGGTGCGACGCGGGATCGGTTCGGACCCGCGCATCGGCTATCACTTTTTGTATGCGGGCTGCGGCTACGGCGGCTCGTGTTTCCCGAAGGATGTGCAGGCGCTCGTTCAGACCGCGCGTGAGAACGGCCATCGGCTGCGCATTCTCGAAGCGGTCGAGGAAGTCAACGACGCGCAAAAGGAAGTGCTCGTCAACAAGATCGTCAGGCGCATGGGCGAGGATCTGCGCGGGCGCACGTTCGCCGTGTGGGGGCTCGCGTTCAAGCCCAATACCGACGACATGCGCGAGGCGTCGAGCCGGCGCATCGTCGAGGCGCTGCTCGCGCGCGGCGCGACCGTGCGCGCTTACGATCCCGTCGCATTGCAGGAAGCCGAACGCGTACTCGCGCTCGATCTGGCCGAGCGGCCCGACGACATCAGGCGTCTGCACTTCGTGCGCTCGCAGCAGGAAGCGCTGACGGATGCGGATGCGCTCGTCATCGTGACCGAATGGAAGGAGTTCAAGAGCCCGGACTTCGCGCATCTGAAGAGCGCGTTGAAAATGCCGGTGATCTTCGACGGCCGCAATCTGTATGAACCGGAAGCGATGTCCGAGATGGGCATCGATTACTACGCAATAGGACGTCCTCATGTCGCTCTCGACAGTAACGGCAAGCGCAGCTGATTCCGCCGACATTCCGGTGGTGCCGCGCGCGCGCATTTCGGCGGCGCGCGTGCTCGTAGTGGGCGACGTGATGCTCGACCGCTACTGGTTCGGCGACGTGAATCGCATCTCGCCGGAAGCGCCCGTGCCTGTCGTGCACGTGCAGCGCAAGGAAGACCGCTTGGGCGGCGCAGCCAACGTCGCGCGCAATGCGGCGGCGCTCGGCGCGCAGGCTGGCCTCTTGTGTGTGGTCGGGCATGACGAACCGGGCGAGCGCATCGTCGAATTGCTGGGCGAGAGCCGGGTCGCGGGCCATCTCGAACGCGATCCCGAACTGCTGACGACCATCAAGCTGCGCGTGCTGTCGCGGCAGCAGCAACTGCTGCGTGTCGATTTCGAAAACACGCCGAATCACGAAGTGCTGGCCGCGTGCCTCGCGCGCTTCGCGGAACTGCTGCCGCAGCACGACGTCATCCTCATGTCGGACTATGCGAAGGGCGGGCTCACGCACGTCACGCAGATGATCAGCGAAGCGCGGCAAGCAGGCAAGCCGGTTCTGGTCGACCCAAAAGGCGACGACTGGGACCGCTATCGCGGCGCGACACTCATCACGCCGAATCGCGCGGAGTTGCGCGAGGTGATCGGGCAGTGGAAGTCGGAAGAAGATTTGCACGAGCGCGTGAGCAAGCTGCGCGCGGAACTCGACCTGAGCGCGCTCTTGCTCACGCGTTCGGAAGAGGGCATGACACTCTTCACCGAGAACCAGGTGCTGCACACTTCGGCCGAAGCACGCGAAGTGTATGATGTCTCGGGCGCGGGCGACACCGTCATCGCGACCGTCGCGACCATGCTCGGCGCGGGTGTGCCGCTCGTCGATTCCGTGGCTTATGCGAACCGCGCGGCGGGTATCGTGGTTGGCAAGCTCGGCACCGCGACCGTCGATTACAACGAACTCTTCGCCTGACTCTTCGGGCAACTCGGGCAACTCCATCATGACCTTCATCGTTACCGGAGCGGCTGGCTTCATCGGCAGCAATATCGTCAAGGCGCTCAACGAGCGCGGCGAGCATCGCGTGATCGCGGTGGACAACCTCACGCGTGCCGACAAGTTCAAGAATCTCGTCGATTGCGAGATAGACGATTACCTCGACAAGACCGAATTCGTCGAGCGCTTCAGGCGCGGCGACTTCGGTCAGGTGCGCGCGGTGTTCCATGAAGGCGCCTGTTCGGACACGATGGAAACCGACGGCCGCTACATGATGGAGAACAACTTCCGTTACAGCCGCGACGTGATGGATATCTGTCTCGCACAGGGCGCGCAGTTTCTCTACGCGTCCTCGGCTGCGACGTATGGCGGTTCGAGCCGCTTCGTCGAAGAGCGCGAATACGAAAAGCCGCTCAACGTCTACGGTTATTCGAAGCTGCTGTTTGACCAGATCGTGCGTCAGGTGTTGCCGAAGGCGGGCAGCCAGATCGTCGGCTTTCGCTACTTCAATGTCTACGGTCAGCGCGAAACGCATAAGGGGCGCATGGCGTCCGTGGCGTTCCACAATTTCAATCAGTTCCGCTCGGAAGGCAAGGTCAAGCTCTTTGGCGAATACAACGGTTATGCCGCAGGCGAGCAGACGCGCGATTTCGTCTCCGTCGAAGACGTGGTCAAGGTGAATCTGTACTTTCTCGATCATCCGGAGAAGTCGGGCATCTTCAATCTCGGCACGGGCCGCGCGCAGCCGTTCAACGACATCGCCTCGACGGTCGTCAACTCGTTGCGCGCACTGAATGGCGAGGCCGCGCTCTCGCTGGCGGAGCTCGTGCAGCGCGGCTTGATCGAATACGTGCCGTTCCCGGATGCGCTGCGCGGCAAGTATCAATGCTTCACGCAGGCGGACCAGTCGCATCTGCGCGCGGCCGGTTACGACGCGCCGTTTCTGACGGTGCAAGAGGGTGTCGATCGCTACGTGCGTTGGCTATTCGGCCAGCTATAAAGGCAATCGAAGTCTCTCTACACTGGGTCTCGCGGTCGGCACTGTTCGCCGGCCGGTTCTTCTGGAGACTCAGTCATGTTCAAGCAAGCATTCTCAACGATCGTCGCGCTCGCGCTCACCTTTTCCATCGGTTCCGCGCTCGCGGCGGTCGATGTCAACACCGCCAACGCCGACGCCCTGCGCGGCATCAAGGGCATCGGCCCGGCCAAGGCGAAAGCCATCCTCGATGAACGTCAGGCGCACGGCCCCTTCAAGGACGCGTCCGATCTCGGCTCGCGCGTGAAGGGCATGGGCGGCAAGACCGTATCGCGCCTGGAGGCCGAAGGACTGAGCATTGGCGCGGCGCCGAAAGCGGCAGCGCCCAATTCCGTGAACGCGACGCCGGTCTCGGCATCGACGGCGGCGAAGCCCGTGGTCGCCAAGAAATAGCCGGCGGCTCTTTCCTCGCATCAAAAAAGCTCCTTCAGCCTCGGATGGTTTGGGCTCCCCGCGGTCTGTCTCGTCGCGGGGTTTTTGCATGAACGCCGATGCGCCCGGCATTCCATCCGTGCAAGAGGGGTGAAGAACATGGAAAGGACCGCTGGGCTACAATCGACGGATTCCCATACCAAATCCCCACGAAGATCGCACGCGGTGTGACCTTTTCGGCGGGATATGAATCCGGTCCGCTTATGGCTTACATGACTATCGAAGACACGATCGGCAACACGCCGCTCGTGCAACTCGTCCGCGTCGTGGACGATGAAATCCGCAGCCGCAACAACGTCGTTCTCGGCAAGCTGGAAGGCAATAACCCGGCGGGATCGGTGAAAGACCGTCCGGCACTGTCGATGATCAGGAAAGCTGAGGAACGCGGCCGCATCAAGCCGGGCGACACGCTGATCGAATCGACGAGCGGCAACACCGGTATCGCGCTTGCCATGGCTGCGGCAGTGCGCGGCTACAAGATGGTGCTGATCATGCCGGAGGACTTGTCCATCGAGCGCCGGCAGAGCATGGGCGCGTATGGCGCGCAGATCATCCTCACGCCGGTCACGGGCGGCATGGAATACGCACGCGATTTGGCCGACCAGATGCAGCGCGATGGCCGCGGCATCATCCTCGATCAATTCGCCAATCCGGACAATCCGCTCGCGCACTACGAAACCACCGGGCCGGAACTGTGGAAGCAGACGGAAGGACGCATCACGCACTTCGTCTCGTCGATGGGCACCACGGGCACGATCATGGGCGTGTCGCAGTTTCTGAAAGAGAAGAACGAGCAGATCGAGATCGTCGGAGCGCAGCCGGAGGAAGGCTCGCGCATTCCGGGCATCCGCAAATGGCCGGAAGCGTATCTGCCGAAAATTTTCGATCGTAGCCGCGTGGATCGCGTCGAGAACGTGAGTCAGGCAGCGTCGGAAGCGATGGCGCGCCGGCTGGCATCGGTCGAAGGCATCTTCGCGGGCATTTCGTCGGGCGGCGCGTGCGAAGTCGCGCTGCGCGTGGCGCGTCAGGTCGAGAACGCGACCATCGTGTTCGTGGTGTGCGATCGCGGCGACCGCTATTTGTCTACAGGCGTGTTTCCCGCGTGAGTCCTTCCGCGGCCGCAATGAAAAAACCCCGGCGCGTCGGGGTTTTTGCTTGGTGCCAGAGAAGCTCTTACTGCGCGCCTGTTGCCATGCGCGCCTTCACGGCCTCGCCAAGCTGATACACCGCGAGCGCATAAAAGAAGCTGCGGTTATAGCGCGTCAATGCATAGAAGTTCCTGAGCCCGAGCGTGTATTCGGTGGCGCGGCCCGGCGTGGGCAAATCGACGACCGTAAGCGGCGTGCCGGCTTCGGCATCGACATTAAGGCCCGGCTGGTCGATTATCATGCCCGCTTTCGTCAGTTGCGCGAGCGACCAGCGCGGCTCCGGCTGACCGTTCGCGGCCGCTTCCGCGATACCCTGACTGCCGACATCGCCCGCGATTTTCCACACCACCGGGCGCCCGGGTTCCCAACCGTTCTGCTTCAGATAATTCGCGACACTGCCGATGGCATCCGCCGGACTCGTGCGCAGATCGATACGGCTGTTGCCGTCGTAATCCACTGCGTATTGCACGATGCTGCTTGGCAGAAACTGCGGAATGCCGATCGCGCCCGTGTACGAGCCGAGCACGGTGGTCGGGTCGATTTGCGCGTCGCGCGTCCAGACCAGCAGGTCTTCGAGATTCTTGCGGAAGGTCGCCTGACGGTCCACGCGATTCGGCACATTGGGGTAGTCGAACGTGAGCGTGGTCAGCGCGTCGAGCGCGCGGAAGTTGCCCATGTATTTGCCGTAGATCGTCTCCACGCCGATGATCCCGACGATCACTTCCGGCGGCACTCCGAACTGCTCGGAGGCGCGCTGCAGCGTCGCCTGATTCGCGCGCCAGAATTTCACGCCTGCGTTGATGCGCACCGGCTCGATGAAGCGCGCCTGATACGCGCGCCAGTTCTTGGCGGACGGCGTGGGCGAAGGCAGCACTAGCTTGACTGCCGTCGCCGAATAACTGACGTGATTGAAGAGGTCGTGCAGCGCGGCGGAGTCGAAATCGTAGCGCGCGACCATGTCGTTGATGAACGCATCGACATTCGGGTTATTCGCGTAGCGCTGCGGAACGATCTCTTCCTCGAAATCCTGTCCTTGCGGCGTTGCGGTTTGCGGTTGCTGCGACTGCGCCCACGCGCTGTTGCCGCCAAACGTGGCGATCGCGCAAACGAACGAGGCGAGAAGGGCGCGCTTGAGCGAGACAGGAGAGACGAACGGGGCGAACTGAAAAGTCATAGTCTGCGTGGTTGTGCGATAAGGGGCGTAGCCGGATGTTCGAACGGTCAGACGCCTGCTGAACGGTGCAACGATCCGCAACGTTTCTCAACGGAACGCAGCGGCCGGCGACATGCCGTGCACGCATGCAAGGCTGCCTTCGGCTCGGGGCAGTATAACCGACGCATGGAGCCCGGACTGCCGTGGAGAGCGAGAAGGCGGCCGTTTCGAACGGTGTGGTAACTTAACGTCAAATGCGCGGTGCGGGATACGCGTATGACGAAAAAACACGAGACGAGAGCCGACCCCGACGGCACTGCGAGACATCATGGCCACCGGCTTTTACTCCCACCCCGACTGCCTCAAGCATGACAACGGCGAGTGGCATCCCGAATGCCCGGCGCGTTTGCAGGCGATTGAAGATCAACTGATCGCAAGCCGCATCGACATGCTCGTCGAGCGCGAGGAAGCGCCGCTCGCCGGCGAAACCGACCTAGCGCGCGTGCACACGCAGTCGCATATCGATTACATCAAGAGCCGCACACCCGAGCATGGCAGAAGCGAACTCGACCCGGATACGTCGATGTGTCCGCAGTCGTATCGCGCGGCCTTGCGTGCGGCGGGCGCGGCGATCGCGGCGACCGATGCCGTCATCGAAGGCCGATACGAAAACGCGTTTTGCAGCGTGCGTCCGCCGGGTCATCATGCCGAGCCCGCGCGCGCGATGGGCTTTTGTCTCTTCAATAACGTGGCCATCGCGGCGCGGCACGCGCTCGAAGTGCACGGTCTGCAGCGCGTCGCCGTGATCGATTTCGACGTGCATCACGGCAACGGCACCGAAGCTGCGTTCACGGGCGACTCGCGCGTCATGATGTGCAGCTTCTTCCAGCATCCGTTCTATCCGTTCACGGGCGCGGACAATCACGCGTCGAACATGGTCAACGTGCCGCTGCCCGCGCGCACCAAGGGCATGGCAGTACGCGAAGTGGTCGACCTGATGTGGCTGCCGCGCCTCGAGGAATTCAAGCCGCAGATGCTGTTCGTCTCGGCGGGCTTCGATGCGCACCGCGAAGACGATCTCGGCAACATGGGACTCGTCGAGGACGATTACGCGTGGATCACCGAAAAGATTCGCGCGGTGGCCGAGCGTCATGCACAAGGGCGCATCGTCAGTTGTCTCGAAGGCGGCTACAACCTCTCGGCGCTCGGGCGCAGCGTCGTCGCGCATCTGCGAGCGCTGGCCGAAATCTAGCCTGTCACGGATGCGTGCGCGCATAGTCGGCGCGCACGAGCGTCCAGTCGATGAGCGCGCGAATCACGCGATCGCGGTCCAGGTCGTTGAGCGTCTCGTGATAGCTGCCGTCGACCATTTCGAGCGTGCTGTCGGTCGAGCCCGCGTTGGCTTCGAATTCACGGCTGCCGGCCGGATCGCAGATGACATCCGCCGTGCCATGAAACACCAGAAGCGGCAACTTGATGAGATCGCGCTTTGCCGCGATGCGCTCCATCGCCGCGAGAATCTGCGCGCCCGTGCGAGCCGGAACCGGACCGTGATGCACGAGCGGATCGCGCCGGTTCGCCTCGACGACGCCGGGCGCGCGCGAGAGCAGCGCGGGATCGATCGAGAACGCGGGCCAGCGCGGCATCAGCGTGCCGACGATGCGGTTGAGCGTCGTCTTCCAGCGCGGCGTGCCGCTGCCAATGCGCAATGCCGGGCTCGACAAAATCAATCCAGCCAACTTCTTCTCGCTCCCGCGTTCGGCGGCATGGAGCGCGGCAATCGCGCCGCCCATGCTGTGGCCCATCAGAAAGAGCGGCGTGTCCGCGGGCGGTGTCGTGGCGCAGGCTTCGAGAAGCACTTCGGCATCGAGCAGATAGTCGGTGAAGACGCGCACCCACGCACGCTCGCCCGACGACTTGCCGTGACCCCGCAGATCGATTGCGAACAGTTCGATGCCCGCCGCGTTGAGCACTAGCGCCAGCGCGTCGTAGCGGCCGGCGTGTTCGGCAAGGCCATGCACGAGCGCGATGCGCGCTGTCGGCTCCAGTGGAGGCTTCGGCTGCCAGCGGTGCAGAAAGAGTTCGACGCCCTGGCGTGTGGTGACGGTGCTGGTGGAGTAGACGTTGGTTGGCATGCGGTGAGCTTCGAAGTGATCGGCTGCGGCCAGGCATCAAGCAAATTCGATTCAGTAATTAAATCATCGAAATTCATTATTAAACAGAATGTTGATGCTCCGGTAAAATCCTGCGGCTGAACAGCAACGAAGTTAGGGCTGAACAGCAACGAAGTTAGAACGAGCGGCGGCTGGCTGCGCGGACGCTACAGTGTCCGCGAAAGCCTCCCGCCGTTTGTATTTTCCGGACCACGCATGAATCACGTCCTGGTCGAATGATCGAAATCCGCAATCTCTCACAGCGTTTCGCGAGCCCACGAGGCTGGGTCGAAGCGCTACACAACGTCAATCTGACGATTCCCGCCGGCGAAGTGTTCGGCATCATCGGGCGCAGCGGCGCCGGTAAGAGCACGCTGGTGCGCACCATCAACCTGCTGACGCGACCGAGCGAAGGCAGCGTCGTGGTCGATGGCCGCGATCTCATGACGCTCGGCAAGCACGACTTGCGCGCCGCGCGCCGTGACATCGGCATGATCTTTCAGCATTTCAACCTGCTGTCGTCGCGCACGGTGTTCGACAACGTGGCGCTGCCGCTCGAACTCGCGGGCAACAAGCGCGCGGAGATCGAGGCCGTGGTGTTGCCGCTGCTCGAACTCGTCGGCCTCACCACGCACAAGGACAAATATCCCGCGCAAATCAGCGGCGGGCAGAAGCAGCGCGTGGGCATCGCGCGCGCGCTTGCGAGCAAGCCAAAAGTGCTGCTCTCCGATGAAGCCACCTCCGCGCTCGATCCCGAAACCACGCGTTCCATTCTCGACCTGCTGCGCAAAATCAATCGCGAGCTCGGGCTCACGATCGTGCTCATCACGCATCAGATGGACGTCATCAAGCAAGTGTGCGATCGCGTCGCCGTGCTCGATGCCGGGCGCGTGGTCGAAGAGGGCAAGGTGGTCGATGTCTTCATGCAACCGCATCACGAAGTCACGCGCGCGCTGATCGGCGATGTCATCGCGCACGAGTTGCCGCCCGCGCTCAAGGTGCGCGTGGCCGAGCGTCTCAAGACCGGCAGCGGCCATTTGCTGCGGCTCGCGTTCACGGGCTCGGGCGTCGATCAGCCCATTCTCTCCGAGACCATCCGCCGCTATGAGCTCGACTTCAATATCCTGCATGGCCAGATCGACGAGATTCAGGGCCAGGCGTTCGGCTCGCTCGCGGTGCTCGCGGGCGGTCAGCCGGTGAAGGTCGCCGAGGCGATTACTTATTTGCGCTCGCAAGGCGTCGTGGTGGAGGAGCTTTCCCATGTTGAGTGAAATGTTCGACATGTTCGTGCAGTCGTTCTGGGAGACGCTGATCATGGTCGGCATCTCCGGGCTGATCGGCGCGGCGCTTGGGCTTCCGCTCGGCGTGCTCCTGTATCTGACGGATCGCGACGGCGTGCTGCCCAACCTCGCCGTGAATCGCGTGCTCGGCGGCATCGTCAATGCCGTGCGCTCGACGCCGTTCATCATTCTGCTCGTCGCGGTCATTCCCTTTACGCGGCTCGTCGTGGGCTCGTCCATCGGTACGGCGGCGGCTGTCGTGCCGCTGACCATCGCGGCCGCGCCGTTCATCGCGCGGCTCGTCGAAACCGCGTTGCGCGAGGTGGATCGCGGGCTCATCGAAGCCGCTCAGGCCATGGGCGCGACCACGCGACAGATCGTCTTCAAGGTGCTGCTGCCGGAATCGTTGCCGGGCGTGGTGGCGGGGCTGACCATCACGTTCGTTTCGCTTGTCGGTTATTCGGCGATGGCCGGTGCAATCGGCGGCGGCGGGCTGGGCGACCTCGGCATCCGCTACGGTTATCAGCGCTTCTTGCCCGAAGTGATGCTCACGGTGGTCATCATCCTCATCGTGTTCGTGCAGCTCGTGCAGTCGTTCGGCGACTGGCTCGTGCGCCGTCTCAGTCACAAGTGAAGTTCGCATCAACCTCATAACGAAAGGTCAGTTCATGCAACGTCGATTCATTCTGAAGTTCGCCGCCGCGTTGTCCGCGGTCATGCTGGTCAGCGGCGTCGCGCATGCCGAAGACGCGATCAAGGTCGGTGTGACGGGCGGGCCGCACGCGCAGATCATGGATGTCGTGAAGCAGGTCGCGGCGAAGAACGGCCTGAAGATCACGGTCATCGAGTTCTCGGACTATGTGCAGCCGAACGCCGCATTGTCCGCGGGCGACCTCGACGCGAACAGCTATCAGCACTTGCCGTATCTCGATGCACAGGTGAAGGATCGCGGCTACAAGCTCATCAAGGTCGCCGACACGGTGACGTTCCCCATGGGCATCTACTCGAAGAAGATCAAGTCGCTTGGCGAGTTGCAGAACGGCGCGCGCGTTGCGGTTCCGAACGATCCTACCAACGGCGGCCGCGCATTGCTGCTGCTGCAAAAGCAAGGCTTACTCAAGCTACGCGCCGATGCCGGATTGAAGGCGACGCCCATCGATATCGTCGAAAATCCGAAGAAGCTGAAGATCGTCGAACTCGATGCCGCGCAGATTCCGCGCTCGCTCGCCGACGTGGACGCCGCCGCGATCAACACGAACTTCGCGATGGAAGCGGGTCTCAAGCCGAACGCGGATGCCATCGCGATCGAAGATCCGCATGGTCCGTACGCCAACATCATCGCCATTCGCGCGGTGGACAAGGACAAGCCTTGGGTTGCGAAGCTGGTGGCCGCGTATCACTCGCCGGAAGTGAAGCAGTTCATCGCCGGCAAATACTCGGGCGCGGTGATTGCCGCTTGGTAACCCAGCGAAAAGCGGGCTGCGGGTTTTTTGGGATAGTGAATAGAACGGTCGTTCGATATTATTCGGCGTATGCCGATCGCGCGTCGCCTCGCCCACCCGTTTCGGCGGGGGAAGCGCACACGCAGCGCTCGTATAATGTGAGGCTGGGTTGACTCAATCGATCGCCGAATCCGCAAGGAATCGGAAGAACAAGCTTCCTCCGCCAGCGCGGAGAGACCCTTTTGGAGCGTGTGGATGAAAATTCTGGTGCCAGTCAAGCGCGTGGTCGACTACAACGTGAAGGTCCGGGTGAAGTCGGACAACACGGGTGTCGATATCGCCAACGTGAAGATGTCCATGAACCCGTTCGACGAGATCGCCGTGGAAGA
>NZ_JALQDB010000015.1:0-769 GCF_023631465.1 Caballeronia sp. GAWG1-1 | reverse complement strand
AAGTCGGACAACACGGGTGTCGATATCGCCAACGTGAAGATGTCCATGAACCCGTTCGACGAGATCGCCGTGGAAGAGGCGGTGCGTCTGAAAGAAGCGGGCGTGGCAACCGAAGTGATCGCCGTGTCGTGCGGCGTCACGCAATGCCAGGAAACGCTGCGCACGGCGCTTGCAATCGGCGCGGATCGCGCCATTCTCGTCGAGTCCGTCGATGAGTTGCAGCCGCTTGCCGTCGCCAAACTGCTCAAGGCGTTGGTCGATCAGGAAAAGCCCGAACTCGTCATCCTCGGCAAACAAGCAATCGACGACGACTCGAACCAGACCGGACAGATGCTCGCCGCGCTGGCAGGCTTGCCGCAAGCGACGTTTGCATCGAAGGTCGTCGTAGCTGACGGCAAAGCCACCGTGTCGCGCGAAGTCGATGGCGGCGCGGAAACGCTGTCGTTGAAGCTGCCCGCTGTCATCACCACCGACCTGCGCCTGAACGAGCCGCGTTATGTGACGCTGCCCAACATCATGAAGGCAAAGAAGAAGCCGCTGACGGTCGTGAAGCCGGCCGACCTCGGCGTGGATGTCGCGCCGCGACTGAAGACGCTGAAGGTCGTCGAGCCGCCTAAGCGTTCGGCGGGTGTGGTGGTGCCCGATGTCAAGACTCTGGTCGAGAAGTTGCAGAACGAAGCGAAGGTGATCTGATGACGATTCTGGTAATTGCGGAACACGACAACGCGTCCATCAAGGCCGCGACGTTGAACACGGTAGCGGCGGCGGC